>CAIXKV010000164.1 GCA_903920145.1 uncultured Rhodospirillales bacterium | reverse complement strand
ATGTTTGCGCAATGTCAATGCACTCTGTTAAAAACCCCTCTGATACCCTCGAGCCTTGATGTTGACTCATCAAGGCTGCCCTCAGACGCCGGGCGGGCGCCTCCGCGCCCTTGGCTTCGCGTCCACGAGGACGCGGGGCCGCCGTCGCGGCCCGAGGACCGACGATGTGTCAGTATCAGGGCTCGCCGGTATAACACCAGGGATTTTAATGAAATCCCCCGCCGTGATCACGATGCATACCGTCGCCAACGCCGCTAAAATGTGGCAGGTTGGGATGATTCTGACCTAAGACTCCAACCTATGACCGAAAGAGGCTACCCGATGATCGACCTAGACGCTCTTAAGCCGCACCAACGGCTGGTCGCCATCGATGCCGAAACCACCGGCAACCCGATTATGACCGCCGCACAAATCCGCAAGGCACCCAAGGGCTTTCGCCCTCCTGGAATCATGATCGAGATCGGGTGCGTCGAGCTGCTACGCACCGATGAGGGCTGGCGTAAGGGAGAGACCTGGCAGACCCGAATTAATCCTGATGGCCCAATCCATCCCCAGGCGATCAAAATTCATGGGATCAAGCCTGCCGAGCTGAAAAGCGCGCCGCGTTTTCCCGATATTGTACAAGACTTGCTGCGCTATCTCGGTGAGTCTCCACTTCTGGCACATGCCTATCGCAATGAAAAACAATTCCTCGATTATGAAATGGCCCGTGCCAAGCTGATCTCATGGGACGAGGAAGCGTTCCCCGAAGCTCGCTTTATCTGCACCCAGGAAATCTACGCCAATCTTTACCCCGGTGCCCCGAAGTCACTGAATGCGGTTTCTGATCGTCTCTGGCTTGACCGATCCGAGCGGTTCGCCTTCCATGGCGCCCTGCTCGATGCTGACTTGACCGCAGATGCCTTTGTCGAACTTGAACGCCGCTTGGCCGCCGGGCCGGAATCCGAACAGCCGCGATCCATGGATTTGGGATAGGCTTAACCACCACCTTGACAGATCCCGCCACACGCCCGACATGGCTTGATACCAGACTTTGGCGTGTCTGCGCGGCGACCCCGGAGCCGGGCGGGAGGAGCAAGCATGGCCCTGAGCGTCTCAAACCTGGAAATGGATATCGCCCAGGCTTGTAACCTTCACTGTTTCGGTTGCTGCCACTATTCGAATTACGGATTAAAAGGCGTCGTTCCGTTCAGTGAAGGCCGAGAGTGGATCGCCGGATGGTCGCGCCGCGTGACGCCACGGGCGTTCGGGCTGTTGGGCGGTGAACCGGCACTGAATCCCGACCTTCTTCAGTATATCCAGTTTGCCGCCGAGGTTTGGCCTGAAGCCGAGCGGACGGTGGTGTCCAATGGGATGTATCTGCACCGGCACGAGAACCTGTTTTCGGTCTTAAAAGCCACCAATACCCGGCTTGAGGTTAGCATTCATTCCCATGATGATCCGGTTTATACCGCCCGCTCTCAAGGCCCGATCCAAACGTTAAAGGATCTCGCGGCGGCTCATGGCGTTGAGATGACCACTCGTGATCGCAAAACTCTCTTCCATGTCACGTATCGCGGTTACGGCCCAACCATGCGGCCCTTTGGTGACGAGAACCCACGGCGGTCCTGGGAGGTCTGCCAAAATAAGCGGTGCACCACTCTCTGGCAGGGACGGCTGTGGAAATGCCCACCCATCGCCTTCCTACGTCTGATTCTAGAGCAACAGAACTTGGTTTCGGCTCCGGCTTGGCAGCCTTATTTGGAGTACCAAGGCGTCCCACTCACTGCCAGCGACGCTGGAATCAGTCGGGTTTTTGCTCAAGGCGAGGAAGATATTTGCGGCATGTGCCCAGCAAGCCTCAACTTGATTAAGAAAATAAACGTTACAGACCCTTTTAAATTTGGAAACTCCTTGCCATTTAAAATTATCAAAGGGCAAATACCCGATTAAATACTATTAAAAATAGTGATTTAGCCCCCAAAAAAGGGCCAAGCCTCTTTGCAAACGCTTTGACCTTGCCGCTTCTCTCACGGCCAGAACTGTGCTACCCTGGCAAGGTCGTGGAGCGGCGGACAGGACGTCTGGGACCGCCGATTGCGGTGTGTGCGATCCAGGGTGACGTTGTTGGTCCTGTCGCGGTTCGGTACAGGATATCCTCCATGAAATATCGTATTCGTGTGTTTGGCAAGATTCCTGTCCTTTTGGCCTGCGCAGGTCTGGCCCTGGGTGTTTCCTCGTCCGGTGCTGCGGCGCGCGTCGTGGTGGGCGTTGAGCTTCCGTACTACGGGCCACCGGCCTATGTCGTTGAGCCTCCCGTTTATGTTCCAGCGCCCGTTTATGTGCCGCCTCCCGTTTATGTTGCGCCACCTCCACCCGTCTACGTCGCACCACCTGTCCAGTATGTCCTGCCGCCAGCAGAGCCAGGACCGGCACCAGCCCAATTCTGGTACTACTGCAATAACCCAAAGGGATATTATCCCTATGTCACGGCCTGTCCCGGAGGGTGGCGTCAGGTTCAACCCAAGCCGACTCAATAGGGGAAATCCGATGAAGAAAAGTAAGCGGATCGTCGTTTCGGCGGTCCTCTCGGGCGCAATGGTTCTCGGTGCTTGCGCAACGCCGCCCATGGGACCATCGGTGCAAGTCATGCCCGCCCCGAACAAGCCGTTTGAGGCCTTCCAGGCCGATCAAGCCGTCTGTCAGCAATATGCCAGCCAGCAAGTGGCAGGACAGGCCGAAGCCACCAATCAACAAGCGGTTGGCGGTGCGATCCTGGGAACCGTGCTGGGGGCTGGCCTTGGTGCCGCCGTTGGCGGTGGCCGGGGCGCCGCGATTGGAGCCGCTGCGGGCGGCATTGTCGGCACCGGAGCCGGCGTGGATTCAACCCAGGCCAGGCAGTATGGCATCCAAAGGCGGTATGATCTCGCCTATTCTCAGTGCATGTACTCTAAGGGTAATCAGGTGCCAGGCTTCCAACCTGCCGTTGCGCTGCCGCCCCCGCCACCGCCACAGGGATATGCGCCGCCCCCGCCGAACTATCCTCCTCCTCCGGGATATTGAGGCGCTGAGAATCGAGCCTTGAATCGAGCCTTAATGTTGCCCCATCGAGGCTACCCTCAAACGCCGGAGCCCCCAGGGCTTCGGCGTTTTGCTGTGTTCAGGATGCCCCGTCCTTCCCGGCGGACGCCTCCGGAGCCAACTCCGGGGGGCAGAGGAGCGTCACCATTCCAAAGGCGACAGCCGAGCCCAAATAGGCACCGGCAATGATATCACTGAACCAATGATAGTTCGCGCCCAACAGGCCGACCGCCACCAACCCGACCATGCCGGCCCACAACCACCGCCAACGGGGCAGAGTCAGCCACAGTACCGCCATCGGGGCGGCAATGGCAGTGGTGTGACCGGATGGAAATGAAGCCCAACCTTGGCCTCCATGGAAGGGCTCGAATCCGAACACCCCATTATCGATCCAGGATGGATTGCCGTGAGTCCAGGTTTCCGGCCAGGTGCGGCCAAAGACATATTTGAGCTGATCCTTGAGCGCCAACGCCACCAGAGTCGCCACAGCGCACGCGATGACGATCCGACCCAATCGGCCAAGTCGCCAACCGCAGACGACGGCCCCTCCGACCCCCAATAAAGCTAAAGTAGCAAGAGGTTCGGAAAATTCGGCAATTTTGGTTAGCCCCGTGAATTCGGTTACATCATGGAGATGCTGATGGGACCAGGATGATATCGCCCGGTCGAGGAAAGAGATCGACAGGCCAACCAAGATCAGGCAAGATAATCCCGCCAACAGAAAGCGATTGGCATAAGGGGAAAAACCGATCGGCATGGGGACTCCGGCGTGTTGCGCAAAGGGACCAGGGTGCTCGGTTGGAAAGTCAGGCTCGATTGAAAGGTCGGGGGCGTGCATGAAGATCAGTCGCCGCGATTTCAGCGCCCTGGCCGGCGGGATGGTTGCCGGTCTTGGCAGCATGGTAGCGCGTCCGGTTCTCGCAACCCCAGCTCCTTTCTACACCGCTTATGTTTATCCGGGAAGCCCGATCCCGTTTTCGGAAAAGGCGTTGCGCGCCCACGGCGAAACCGCCATTGCCCTGACCTTTGACGACGGCCCGGATCCGGGGAACGATGGCGTGATCCTACAGCTCCTGGCCCAATATAAGGCTGTGGCGACCTTTTTCGTCATCGGCAGCAAAGCGGCCCGTCATCTGGACCTGATTCAGGCCATGGTCACAGCAGGATGCGAAATCGGCAATCATAGCTGGAGCCATCCGATGCTCACCCATTTAAGCCTCGAGGATCAGGCCACCGAAATGCGCAAAACCAATGCATTATTGGCCGATGCCAACATCAAGGTGAACTGGTTGCGGCCTCCTTATGGCGATTATGATCACCAGACTCGGGCCATCGCCGAAAAAGAATCCATGGAAACTATTCTATGGAGCATCGATCCCAGCGACTGGAAAAGCCCTCCCGCCAACACCATTGCCACCCGCATCACCCGCAATCTGGCCCCTGGCGCCATTGTCCTGATGCACAGCACCCGCGCGCATTCGGTGAAAGCCCTGCCTCGGATTCTCGAGTTTGCCACCGCGAATCACTATCGATTCGTCACTCTGTCCGAATGGAAGCATATTATGCTGCGGGCCAACGCACCAGCCACATAGAGGACTGCCCTCAGAGAGGAGTTGCCCTCAGACGCCGGGCGGACGGATCCGCGCCGCCTAGAGTCCACACACAGCGGCCCGATACCGGCGATGTGTCAGTATCAGGGCTCGCCGGTCTTACTCCGCGCCGCCGTTTTCAGCCAAGACCTGCCCGGCTAGGTAAAGAGACCCGCAGATCAAGACCCGATGAGGGCCGGATGCTGCCGTCGTCAGAGCTGCCAAGGCGGCCTTGGGACTATCCACAGAATCAACATCACGAAAGCCCGCCGTGTGCGCCATTGCGGCAGCTTCGGCAGCCGTCAAAGCCGCCGCTTCGCCGGGAATCGGCACGGCCCGCAGCCGGGCCGCGTGGTGAACCAGCGGTGCCAGAAAGGCCAAAGGCTCCTTAGTCCCGAGCATGCCAAACACCAGCAACAGGGGCTTCGGCTCGGCCTCTTCGGCCCATCGAGCCGCCTGAACGGCCAAAGCTTCACCCGCCGAGTCATTATGGCCGCCGTCCAACCACAGCTCCCATCCTAACGGCAAACCGTCGGACAAGGGCCCTCGGGTCAATCGCTGGAGACGCCCCGGCCAAACAACACCAGCGAGCCCCTGCCCGATGGCCCGATCATCGACCGTCAGCCCCGGCAAGGCTCCAAGACAGGCGATGGCGGTTCCGGCGTTGAACACCTGATGGGCACCAAGCAAACCCGGAGCTGGCAACAGCATATCCCGGTCGGCGCTCTGAAAACGAAACCCGCCACCGGCTGCGGGCGTGACTCGCCACTCCCGAATCGGCGCCGCCAACACGCGCGCTCGCTCACGCAACGCGACTTCAGCATCCCGCATCGGCTGAGGTGCCAGGACCACCGGCACACCGGGTTTGAAAATCCCGGCCTTTTCTCCGGCAATCTCGGTCAGGCTGTCGCCAAGATAGCTCATATGATCGTAGGAAATGCGGGTGATGGCGGTCACAGCCGGGCGATCAACAACATTAGTGGCATCCAGCCGGCCCCCAAGCCCGGTTTCCAGCAACACCACATCGGCGGGCGTGCGGGCAAATGCCAGAAACGCAGCCGCCGTCGTCACCTCAAAGAAGGTGATCGGTTGACCCGCATTGGCCGTTTCGCACTCTTCAAGCAAGGCAATCAGTCGTTGATCGTCAATCAGCGCACTCCCACCGCCGGGCTGGGCCAATCGAATCCGCTCGTGAAAACGGACCAAATGGGGCGACGTGTAGACGTGAACCCGATAGCCGGCTGCCTCCAGCATGGCGCGCAAAAACGCCAGGGTTGACCCCTTGCCGTTGGTGCCGGCCACATGGATGACCGGCGGCAAATGGCGATGAGGATCACCAAGCGCCGCCAACATCCGCTCGATCCGCCCCAACGACAGGTCAATGACCTTAGGATGTAGCCGGTGGAGCCGCTCTAGGACCGGATCGATCGGATCGCTGCCGGTACCATGATGTCCCTGAACCTGCATAGCGCGTTGGTATCAATCATCGCCCCCCGCTGGCGGCACCGGATGACCGGAACCAGCAGGGGCGATAGGAGCAACGGAAGCGGCGGGAGCGACGGGGGCGTAGCCGAGCTTGGGCATCGCCCCGCCCTCGGGCGGAGCCAACACCACCACTTCGGCGGACGGGCCGGGATGGCGCAACAAGCGCAGAACCCGAGACAGAGTGGCCCGCAAGTCCTTGCGATGCACCACCATATCCACCATACCATGCTCCAGTAAATACTCGGAACGCTGGAATCCCTCTGGCAAGGTCTCGCGAATGGTGTCCTCGATCACCCGAGCCCCGGCAAATCCAATCTGCGCGCCCTGTTCAGCAATCTGAATATCACCCAACATCGCAAAAGAGGCGGTGACGCCACCAGTGGTCGGGTCCGTCAACACTACGATATAGGGCAGACCGGCCTCTTTGACCATTTCCACGGCAATCACCGTGCGCGGCATTTGCATCAACGACAAAATGCCTTCCTGCATGCGCGCACCGCCCGAAGCCGGCACCACGATCAGCGGGGCTTCCTGGAGCACCGCCAACTTGGCCGCCGACAACAGCCCCTCGCCAACGCCGATGCCCATGGACCCCCCCATGAACCGGAAGTCAAAGGCCGCAATCACCACGTCGATGCCGGACATTTTACCGAAAGCAACAATAATTGCGTCAGACCTCTGGGCTTTGACCTGGGCCTCTTTCAGACGATCGGCATATCGCTTGGTATCGCGGAACTTCAGAGGATCAACCGGAGTCTTCGGCAGTTCGACCACCTGATAGGCACCATCGTCGAACAGGATCGCCAGACGCTTATCCGGGTCCAGACGCATGTGGAAGCCGCAGTGCTGGCAAACATGAAGATTTTCTTCCAGCTCCCGATGGAAGATCATCGCCTCGCAGCTTGGGCATTTATGCCACAGATTCTCCGGCACCTCGCGCGGCGCCACCAGGGCGCGGATCTTCGGGCGGACATAGTTGTTGAGCCAGTTCATGGAATGTCCCTCGCGCTCTTGCGTGGCATGGGGCCTGTGGATCGGCAACCGGCATTCACTGCCGCGCCGTGCGAACACCCACAGCCAATTGGTTGACCAAGGCCAGCACATCTTCGACCAGCCCTGACCTGGCCTGGCCCTGGTCGTCAAGAGCAGCGGCCAGACGGCTGACGATCGCGGAACCGACCACCGCCGCATCCGCCACCCGCGCCACGGCCGCCGCCCGTTCGGGCGTGGTGATGCCAAAACCGACCGCAATCGGCAAATCGGTATGACGGCGCAACTGGTCTACAGCGGCGGTAATCGCCTGATCCGAAGCGGCGGCGGTTCCGGTGACTCCGGCAATGGAGACATAATAGACAAAGCCCGACGCATGGCGCATCACTGCCGGCAGTCTGGCCTGGTCAGTGGTGGGCGTGGCCAGACGGATGAAGCTGATTCCAGCGGCCAAGGCCGGCAGGCACAACTCGTCATCCTCTTCTGGGGGCAAATCGACCACAATCAGGCCATCAACGCCAACCGCAGCGGCTTCGGCCAAAAAGCGGTCCACGCCAAAGCGGTAAATCGGGTTGTAATAGCCCATCAGGATGATCGGCGTATCCTGATCGTCCGCGCGAAAAGCCCGCACCAGCTCCAGGGTCGACGACAAAGACGCCCCCTTCGCCAAGGCCCGCAACGATGCCGCCTGAATGGCCGGGCCGTCGGCCATGGGATCGGTGAAAGGCATCCCGATTTCGATGAGGTCGGCCCCGGCTCCCGGCAGTCCACGCAACAAGGCCAAACTGGTCGCGGCGTCAGGATCGCCAGCAGTGGTGAAGGTCACAAGTGCGGCCCGCCCCTCGGCGGCCAGTGCAGCGAAACGACGACCGATGCGGCCTGATTGAGGCTGGGCGCTCACATCTCTACTCCCAAAGCCGAAGCGACCGTGAAAATGTCCTTATCGCCGCGTCCCGACAGCCCCATCACCATCAAATGGTCTTTGGGCAAAGCCGGTGCGGCCTTGATCACATGGGCCAATGCGTGAGCCGGTTCCAACGCCGGCAAAATGCCTTCCGTCCGGGCGCAGAGCTTGAACGCTTCCAGCGCCTCGTCATCGGTGGCGGATTCGTAACGGACGCGGCCCACATCATGCAGCCAAGCATGCTCGGGACCGACTCCGGGGTAATCGAGCCCCGCCGAAATCGAGTGCCCTTCGAGAATTTGGCCGTCCCCGTCCTGGAGCAGATAGGTGCGATTGCCATGCAGCACCCCCGGCGCTCCGCCGGCCAAAGAGGCCGCGTGCTGGCTGGTGCTCAGTCCCAAACCGGCGGCTTCCACCCCGACCATGGCCACCGACGGATCGTCCAGGAAGGGATAAAATAAGCCCATGGCATTGGAGCCACCACCGATGCACGCGACCAAACTATCGGGCAACCGGCCTTCGGCGTCCTGAAGTTGATCCCGCACCTCTTGACCAATCACCGCCTGGAAGTCGCGGACCATCATCGGATAAGGATGAGGACCGGCGACGGTTCCGATCAGGTAATAGGTGGATTCGACGTTGGTCACCCAATCCCGCAACGCCTCGTTCATGGCGTCCTTGAGCGTGCGCGAGCCGGACGTCACCGGCTTGACCTCAGCC
Organism: uncultured Rhodospirillales bacterium; assembly: GCA_903920145.1. Lineage (GTDB taxonomy): Bacteria > Pseudomonadota > Alphaproteobacteria > Azospirillales > Azospirillaceae > BOG-933. The sequence goes on along the minus strand of CAIXKV010000164.1, from coordinate 20,286 downwards.
CCTAACAGCCGCATGCGGAAAACATTGGGCTTTTGCCGCTCGATATCCACTTCGCCCATGTAGATGGTGCAAGGCAGATTAAACAGGGCACAGACGGTGGCGGTGGCCACCCCATGCTGTCCGGCCCCAGTTTCGGCGATAATCCGCCGTTTGCCCATTCGGCGAGCCAGCAGAATTTGGCCCATGCAGTTGTTGATCTTATGGGCGCCGGTGTGGTTCAGCTCTTCCCGTTTCAGATAGATTTTGGCCCCGCCGAGCGCCTCGGTCAGTCGCGCCGCATAGTACAGCGGGCTGGGCCGACCGACATAATGGGTCAGGTAATAGCGCAGGTCGCGCTCAAAGGTCGGATCGACACGGGCGGCGGCGTAAGCTCGCTCGACGTCGAGGATCAGCGGCATCAGGGTTTCGGCGACAAACCGTCCACCATGAAGTCCGAAATGGCCACGCTCGTCTGGCCCGGCGCGGTAGGTGTTGCGCTGCATGATGTCCGTATCAGGTCACGTCCCGCCGGGCTCATTGGACCCCGGCCCCACGGGTGCCACCATAGCCGGGGTGGCGCGGCTTTCCAAGAGGGCTTCGCCTTATCGGTGCTCGGATACCGTCCTGGGAGCACGAGCATCCTCGCTCACCTTTGGGCTTTGCCGTCCAGGCCGAATGCCCGTGCTCCCAGGGATAAGGTCCGGCGGTTTTGTCTAAGCCAACTGCCCCTCAAGATGAGCAAACAGCTTTGCGGCCGCGTAATCCAACCGGAACGCGGCGTTGCTCGCTTCGCTGCTGGAGGTCGAGCTGGACGTCGTCGTCCCCGAGCTGCTGGTGCTGTTGGCGCTGGTGGATGAGGTTCCAGACGTTCCAGACGTTCCAGACGCTCCGGTGTTACCACTGACATACCGGGACACGAAATTCTCCAGCCACGCATTATCGTCCTCGGGCGTCGCCGTGGTGGTGGCGGTCGTAGAGGCCGTGGTGGCTGCTGTGGAACTGGCAGCCCCAGAAGCCGTAGCCCCGGTGGCATCGGAACCGAGGCTGGAACCGCTCGCGAATTGCGATAACAGCTTATCTAACCACCCACTGCCGCTTTGACTGGATGCGGTTGTGCTGGATCCTGTGGCGGATCCAGAGGTTCCCGCGCTGGTGCCTCCGCCGAACAGCGCCTCCAGCGGATCCTCACCCGAACCAGACGCCGCGCTGGAGCTGTGATGGTGGCCGCCGTGGTGGTGATGACCGTGAGCCCCTCCGACCTCTTGAGTCCCAGTCGTGTCCGTCGTCGAAGTGGTGGAAGAGGCATCCGTCGTCGAAGCGGCACCGACCCCAGAGGTTGTGCTGCCAGTCGTCGTCTGCCCACCCGCCGCCGATGTGCTGGCGCTGCCGACATTTTGGTACTGCATCATCATGCTGGCGATCTGGCTGCTCAACCAGCCGCCAGGACCGTCCGCACCACTGCTGCTACTGGTGGAACTGGAGCTGGATTGCCCACTCGCACTTCCTTGTGAACCGATGGACGACCCCAGATTAGCCCAAAAGGCATTGCCGGAGCCGGAACCGCTGGATTGGGATTCCAACCGTTGTAGCTGTTGGAAACTGTCGAAGGGAGACGTCCCTCCGGAAATATTGGACGTTGAGGTCATCAGTCCTCTCCCGGCCTTGGGTGATCAGGGCCTCGGCAAAATGCCGGCACACTGTCGTGATGACATCGAGAAGCAAACCCCAGGCCAATGATTTATCGCGAAATAGCGCCAGACCTCGAGTCCCTCGGCAATATTTGCCGATAATATCTCGCAAGAGTGGGAAAAAATGACCGGGCTAACAGGATCGACTATCCATTACCCACGGCAAACTCTGCCGACCCCGAGACCAAGATGGTCACAGAACGGCCAACGAGGACTCTTTAATTCAACTCTTGTTACTCATTGTTACACAGAGATACATTTCTGGATTTGCTTTCACGCTACAATACCGGCAAGTCACGGCAGCGACACGTCGCCGGTCCCTGGGCTGCGACTTTGGTTCTGTGCGCGCGGGGCCAAGGGTGCGGGTGCGTCTGCCCGGCGTCCGAGGGGGCCTCGGTTATGTCAGCATCAAAGCTCACTGGTTTCGGTCATGCGGAGAGCCGGGGAATGGGACGGTCATCGACGACTCTGGATGCTCAGACTTTCAAGACCGTCATTCTGTTAAGCGGGGAGATCGAACAGCAAAATCTGCCTTTGATCCTGAAGCGGTTCAATCCGAAACTCGACATTGTGCCGGTCGGAAGCGCCGCTCAGTTGGCGGCACTGTCGCCGACCTTACTGGCCAAGGCCCGCCTTTTGGCTTTTTCGACGCCGGTCGTGGTTCCGGCGGCGTTTCTGAATCAGCTCGGCTATGGCGCCTATAATTTCCACCCCGGCTCTCCCGATTATCCCGGTTGGCATCCGGTCAGCTTTGCGCTGTATGATCAGGCCAGGGTGTTCGGCGCCACTGCCCATGGGATGGTGGAAAAAGTCGACGCTGGACCAATCATCGACCTCGAGCTTTTTGAGGTCGAACCCGATATCACCGCCGAAGACCTAAGTCTCGCTGCTTACGCAGCGGCAGTGCGGCTGTTCTGGCGCTTGGCCGAACCCCTCGCCACCAGCCCGGACGCACCGCCGGCCCTGCCCATTCCGTGGGGAAAACGCAAAACGTCGCGTCAAGTCTTTGCCCGCGAATGCGAAATCCCTCTCGACATTTCTGCCGAAGAGTTGGCCCGCCGGGTTGCGGCCTTCGGCCTTGGGGATGGCCTCTCAGCCCCCACCGTCACGCTTCACGGCTTCCGGTTTCGCCTTGTGCGAGAATAAGATCGGAGCATCGATCCTACGCGAGACGAAACGCGCCAAACTGGACCCCACCAACACCACCGCCAGCAGGCGGGCGGTTTGCATGGCCATCACGAACGGCACATCAACGGTGTGACTTGAACTCGCGATGATCGCCACCGAATCCGCACCGCCCGGACTGGTGGCCAGATAAGCCGTGAGCGGATCAATGCCAGCCAAGCTGGTCAGAAGAAAAGCCAAACCCCCACACAGCGCAATCAATGCCAGGACCGAAACCGCCAGACGCGGCAGCGCACAAAGAGCGTGAAGCAGGATCGGACGCGAGAATCGTAAACCAACACTCCAACCGATCAGGGCATAACTGGTCGCTAACAACCACGGTGGCAATTCGATCACCATCATGCCGGCCCCATGCAATGCGCCCCCGATCATCAGAGGCACCAGCAACGGACCCGCTGGAAGACGCAGAAAACGCGCCAACACCGCACCCAACCCAACCAAAGCCATCGTTCCGACCAAGGGGCCCCAGAGAATCGGCGGAAACCATGACGTGTCGGGACTCGCAATGGCGCCGTCACTCGTCGCCGTCCAAAGCCGCGCCACCACCGTGGCCACCACCACCACCATCACCACCCGCAAATACTGCATAAAGGCGACTAGGCGAACGTCGGCGCCATAGGCTTCGGCCATCACCGTCGCCGCCGCCGCCGCCCCCGGTGCCGAGCCCCACACGGCGGTCGCCCCCGGAACCACTCCCCAGCGCGCTAGCAACCAGCCTAGCCAACCGCTCGCCGCAATCACCGCACCGACGCAGGCCAGAAACAAAAACCAGTTCTGCGACAACATCTCGATGATCGACGGCGTGACAGTCCCGGCGATCATACAGCCGATCACCCCTTGAGCCCCGACGAAGCACCAACGCGGCACAGACACAGAGCTATCGGCTGACGCAACCAGGATCGCCGCTGCCATCGCTCCCAACAGCACAGCCGCCGGCAACCCCGCCGCCGACAGCACCGCCACCAGAACTGCTGATACGCTCAACAGAATGGCCCATTGAACAAGGCGACCATAACCATCCAGAGACACCAGATACCACCGGCTGTTTAACTGAGGCATATTAACCGCTTCAAGTCAGGAGTAAAGGTAACATCCGATCATTACGCTTTGATCTCAACCCGGATCGATCAAGATTGATGCGTAAAGCCGGGTCCAAGCACCGAGGACGCTCCCAGACCTAGGGCCGCCGGTCGCGGCTCCCCTCCGATGCTTCCCCTATGTCTTGCAGTCTACGCATGGATATAGCATGACAAAGCCGACCGGATAAAAGCCGATGATCCTCTCAAAACGCCACCCTGCACTGCCCACCCCGAGACCCTGCCGGGAATCTCATTGTCACGGTAGCGAGAGACTGGCATAAACAGCGGCCTTATCTGAGATGTCCATTTCGGGATGGGGCGTGACGTGGCGGGTGGTGCGATAACGAGGCAAGACCTTGAGGCGATTGAAGTCGCAAGTCGCGATGAGATTTCCGCCCTTCAACTCGAACGGTTGCGCTGGAGCGTCCGTCATGCTTACGATAATGTCCCCCATTATCGCAAAAGCTTCGAAGCGGTCGGAGCCCACCCCGATGACCTGCGGACTCTCGGCGACCTTGCGCGCTTTCCGCTAACGTCTAAAACCGATCTCCGCGAGAACTATCCCTTCGGCATGTTCGCGGTCCCGCGCCAACAGGTTGCCCGCATTCACGCGTCTAGCGGCACCACCGGCAAGCCGGCAGTGGTCGGTTATACCCAGCGCGACCTGGAGACCTGGGCCGACCTGATCGCCCGCTCTATCCGCGCCGCTGGGGGCCGTCGGGGCGATGTCGTTCATGTCGCCTATGGCTATGGCTTATTTACCGGCGGCCTAGGCGCCCATTACGGTGCCGAACGGATGGGCTGCACTGTGGTTCCGATTTCCGGTGGCCAGACGGAACGACAGGTTCGGCTGATTGAGGATTTCAAGCCGGACCTGATCATGGTCACGCCCTCTTACATGCTGGCCATCGGCGACGAATACCGCCGCTTGGGCCTTGATCCCCGCCGCTCGTCGCTGCGAACCGGCATGCATGGTGCCGAACCCTGGACCGAAGCCATGCGCCAGGAGATCGAACGGACCTTTGAGATGCAGGCCGTCGATATCTATGGCCTGTCCGAGGTAATGGGGCCGGGCGTAGCCTGCGAATGCGTCGAAACCAAGGACGGCCTTCATCTCTGGGAGGATCATTTCTATCCCGAAATTATCGATCCGGTGACTGGCGAGTCGCTGCCTGACGGCGCGTATGGCGAGTTGGTGTTCACCTCTCTGACCAAAGAAGCCCTCCCGGTCATCCGCTATCGAACCCGCGACCTGACCCGTCTGCTGCCCGGCACCGCCCGCTCTATGCGACGGATCGAAAAGATCACGGGCCGTTCCGACGATATGCTGATCATTCGCGGCGTCAACGTCTTTCCCTCCCAGATCGAGGAGCTGCTGCTCGCCAATCCCCGGCTTTCGCCCCATTACCTGCTGGAACTGCACCGGAAAGGCCATCTCGATAGCCTGGAGGTCGTGGTTGAGGTCCGACCAGACTTCGCCAGCGCCGATTCTGCGGCACGCGCGGCCTGCGCCCGTGACCTCACCCACCACATCAAGTCGATGATCGGAATCTCGGCCAGCGTGCGGCTGGTGGATGTCGGCATGATCGACCGCTCGATGGGGAAGGCCGTCCGTTGCATCGATCTCCGGCCTAAAGAGTAACCGTCACACCCCACGGCCTGGACCAACCAAAGGCTAAATATCTTTGGAAACCGAAACGCCAAGGGTAGTCCCAAAGAAAGTGTGAGTCCGTCAAAGGACCAGAACGTAAGGAAACCCAAGAATGAGCATTGTGGTCAAGGCCGATGCCGGTGCGCGTCACCTGTTGTCTGGCGACGAAGCGATCGCCCGCGCGGTTTGGGAAGCCGGAACCCGCGTGTCGACCGGATATCCAGGCACCCCCGCCACCGAGATTTTGGAAACCCTGGCCCAATACCCTGACCTGCACGCCCAATGGTCGGTCAACGAGAAGGTCGCGCTGGAAGTCGCGCTGGGAGCCAGCATGGCCGGTGCCCGCGCCTTCTGCGCCATGAAGCATGTGGGCCTGAATGTTGCCTCGGACCCCTTGATGACGCTGACGCTGACCGGCGTTCTGGGGGGGCTGGTGATTGCGGTGGCCGACGATGTCGGCATGTCTTCGTCCCAGAACGAACAGGATTCCCGTTATTGGGGTCGTTTTGCGCATCTGCCGGTGCTGGAGCCGGCGGATTCGGCGGAAGCCTACGCCATGACCAAGCGGGCGTTTGAACTGTCCGAGCAGTTCCAAACCGCCGTCCTGCTGCGCCTCACCACGCGGGTTTGCCACGTCAAATCCCTGGTGGCCCTGGGAGCCCGCGAAGACCGGCCCGCCGCTGGCTTCACCATTGAGCCCGCCCGGTGGGTGATGGTTCCGGCCAATGCTCGCCGCCGGCTGCCACTCCAATTGGAGCGGGAACAAAAGCTCGCCGCCTACGCCGAAACCTGCGACCTCAACACCGAAGAAACCGGAAGCGACTTTCGGGTCGGCTTTGTGGTCTCGGGACCGGCAGCCCTACATCTGCGTGAAGCCTTCCCAAATGCCCCCTTGCTCAAACTCGGCCTCGGCTATCCGCTGCCGGTTGAACGGGTCCGGACGTTGGCGGCTCGGGTTGACCGGCTGGTGGTGGTGGAAGAAACCGAACCGTTGGTGGAAACCGAGCTGCGCGCCGCCGGCCTTACCGTTCACGGCAAGGATATCCTGCCCCGGATCGGCGAACTCACCGCCGATGTGCTGGCACCGCCGATCCGCCGGTTGATTGGCGAGCCCGAACCAACCCCCACCTCCGCGCCGCGCCCGGCGGCGGTCGGTGGCGGACTGTTCCCGCGCCCCCCGACGCTGTGCGCCGCCTGCCCGCATATCGGCGTGTTCAGCACTCTGTTTGCCATGCGCCGTAAAGTCGTGATCATGGGCGATATTGGGTGCTACACCCTAGGCGCTGGCCATCCCTGGCATGCCTTGGATAGCTGCATTGCCATGGGCGCCTCTTTGGGAATGGCGCTGGGCATCGACAAGGCTGGAGGAAAAAGCGATGCGAACAAGGCGGTTCTAGCCGTTTTGGGCGACTCGACTTTTCTGCATATGGGCATGCAGGGGCTCCTGAACATTGTTTACAATCGCGGTAACGTCACCACTCTGATTCTGGACAACCGCACAACCGGCATGACCGGCGGCCAGAATCATCCAGGGACCGGCCATGACGTCCATGGTGAATCCGCGCCTCGGGTGGATTTCGCCCAACTGGTCGAAGCGTTGGGGATCAAACGGGAGCGGATCAAGGTGGTCGATAGTTACGACCTGCCATTGCTGTTCCGCACCATCCGCGACGAAATCAAGGTTCCTGAGCCGTCCGTCGTTATTACGGGCCGCCCCTGCACCCTGATTCCCGAGTTCGAACGGCGCACGCCTCACCAGGTCTTGGAGGATCGTTGCACCGGCTGCGGCAATTGTATGGATTTGGGATGTCCGGCCATCACCGTGCGCCGCCGGGAACAGCGGGTTCTGGACGGTGAAACCTTCGATGCCACCTTCACCACCATCGACAGCCGGGCTTGCACCGGCTGCACTATGTGCGTCAGCGCCTGTTCCCATAGCGCCATCGTCCCGATCGCCAACGCCCCCAGCACCGGAGCCTGCTCGTGACCGCCCTGTCTGCTCTCAATATTCTCGTCTGCGGCATTGGCGGTCAGGGCGTGATGACCGCCGCCGAAGTGTTGGCCCAAACCGCCATCGACCACGGTTTTGACGCCAAGAAGTCCGAAGTCGCGGGCATGGCCCAGCGCGGTGGTGTCGTCACCTCGCATGTTCGAATCGGCCCTCGCGTACTCTCGCCGGTCATCGCTCCCGGCACCGTCGATATCCTAGCCGCATTCGAAATCGCCGAAGCCCTCCGCTGGTGCGACCAGATTCGGGCCGGAGGACGGGTGGTGGCCAACAGCCAACAACTGGTTCCGCCGGTGGTTTCAGGGGGTCTGTACACCTACCCCGAGAACGCAGTGGGCCTGTTGCACACCGCCGGAACTACGGCAGGTTTCGAGGTGCGGGTCGTGGCCGCTGGCGACATCGCGGCCACTCTGGGAGATCGGAAGCTGATCAACACCATTATGCTGGGGGCCTTGGCCGACAGCCTGCCGTTTCCGGCTGAGGCCATGGAAGCCAAAATTGTCGAGCGGTTCCAAGCCCGCAAGCCAGCCCTGGCCGCCCTCAACCGCCAAGCCTTCGCCGCAGGTCGGCAGGCCGCCCGCGCATGAACGGCACGCCTCCGGTTCCAGCCCCAACGGCGTCCGCATCCGCGCCAACCGCCATCGGTCGCCTGATCGCCCTGATGACCCGGCTGCGGGATCCGGTTACAGGCTGTCCGTGGGATATTGCCCAAAGCTTCCGCAGCATCGCGCCTCACACCATTGAGGAAGCGTATGAAGTCGCCGATGCCATCGAACATGGCGATATGGCGGCGCTACGCGACGAGTTGGGCGACCTGCTGTTTCAGGTGGTGTTTCACGCCGAGATTGCCCGACAACAAGGGGCCTTCGATTTCGATGCTGTGGCAACCGCCATCACCGATAAGATGATCCGGCGGCATCCTCATATTTTCGGCTCCGCCGACCCGGTGGCCGATGCCGAGGCCCAGGTGACCCGCTGGGAAAACCAGAAGGCCGCCGAACGCGCCCAGAATGCCCAGGTCGCTGGCCAGCATCCCCCCAGCGCCCTGGACGGCGTCACCCGCGCCCTGCCCGCCCTCACGCGGGCGCTTAAGTTGCAGAAACGGGCGGCGCGGGTTGGCTTCGACTGGACCGAAGCTGTCGACATCCTGGACAAGATCGAGGAGGAAATCGGCGAGTTGCGCGCGGAACTGCCCGCCGCTGGCCTTCCGACCAGCGACAGCCCAGCCCATGCGCGAATTGTCGATGAACTTGGAGATCTGTTGTTCGCTCTGGTCAATCTGGCCCGGCGGCTGGAAGTAGATCCGGAAGGGGCTCTGCGTGGGGCCAGCAGCAAATTTGATCGCCGTTTCCGCCGGGTCGAAGCCTTGCTGTCCGCCCAGGGCCGAGGTCCGACCGAAGCGACTCTCGATGAGATGGAAGCCCTGTGGCAAGACGTCAAACGCGAGGAACGAGCCCCATGATCTCCTATACGCCCCAAGTCGTGTTTATCACCGGCGCAACCGGCGGCTTTGGAACCGCGATCGCCCGCCGATTCGCCGCGCTGGGATGCCGGCTGGTGCTGGCCGGACGCAACGACGATCGGGTGCGCGCCTTGGCTACGACCCTGGCCCCGGCCCCCACCCATGGGGTGGTCTTCGACATTCGCAACCCGACAGCCATTGCCGAAGCCTTCGCCGCCCTGCCTGCCGACTTTGCTGGCGTCGATCTCCTGATCAACAATGCCGGTCTGGCGTTGGGAGCCGGCCCGGCTCAACAGGCTTCGCTGGATGATTGGAACGAGATGATCGATACCAACATCCGGGGCTTAGTGACCGCAACCCGGTTGGCACTGCCCGGCATGATTGCCCGTGGTGGCGGCCATATCATTAATATCGGCTCGGTCGCCGGCACCTATCCCTATCCCGGCGGCCATGTCTATTGCGCCTCTAAGGCGTTCGTGAAGCAATTCTCGCTCGCCTTACGGGCCGACCTGCTGGGAACCGCTGTTCGCGTCACCAACATTGAGCCGGGCATGGTCAATGGAACCGCCTTCTCCACAGTTCGCTACAAGGGCGACGAGACCAAGGCCGCCCAAGTCTATGCCGACACCACGCCGCTCACGCCCGAAGACGTTGCTGAAAGCGTGGTGTGGTGTGCAACGCTGCCGCCACGCGTCAACATTAACCGCATCGAGCTGATGCCCGTCACCCAAGCCACCAGCTCTTTCGCGATCCACCGCCAACCGTCGCCCTGATCGGCAAAAATTGGGATCAATAACGCCGCCGCCAAACCCGCCAAGCCAACCAGAGCGGTCGGAGGGGATGGCGGACTTGGTGGCGGGGCGAAAAAATATCGTAACCAGCCCGCACGATTCCATCGAGATAAAGGTCCGCTAATGTTGCCGGCAACAACGCCGGTAATGCCGCCGCCGGGATATGCTTGGCCTGTGTTCGGGCCGCCGCCAAGTGGACACGCGCCGCCGCCACCACCGCCATCACCACCGGGGCCAAAGCTTGCCTGTCCGGGCGCCAGTCGATCAGGCGAGCCGCCGAAAGGCTCTGTTTAGCCAGGAGGTCTGCCGGCAATAGAACCCGCCGTTGACGGAGATGAAAAGGCGCCGCCCGCAACAAGCCGGTTAAGGCCCAAGCGATTCCCACCGCTCGCCCAGCCGTCAGCGCCGCCTTGGCAGCGCCCGGTTCCCATTCAGCCAACCCCAGACTCTCCAACACCAACCGCAGTAACGGTGCTCCGGTGGCTTCGGCATACGCTTCCAGATCGGCCAAACAGGCTGGCGGATCGTCGGACAGGTCCGCTTCCCGAGCCTCAATCAAGCGAATGAAGGACTCCTGGTCCAACTGGTAACGCGTAATGGCCTCTGCCAGAGGGCGGACCACTTCGTGAGTCAAAAGCGAAGCTGGGGCTTCCGAAGATTGATAAAGACTGTCGATCGCGTCTCGCCACCACTGAAGCCGTATCTGACCGATCATCGGCTCTGTAACGACTTCTCTGGTCTTGGCGATCTCGATGTTGAACGCGAGTAAGGCGAAGACGGCCTCTCGGCGATCAGCAGGCGCAAACAGGCTGGTCAGAAAGCGGTCGTTGTCATAACGACGCACATCCCGAGCACAATAAGACAGCGCGGTATCAACGGCAGGGCTGGAAGCGGCTGGGGCGGATCGAGCGGTGGTCGGCAACGGAATAGACCCCTTCTAATCGAATCAGCATAGAGACCGCCACTCGACCGCGCGCCACCGCCTGCCGTCAATCCCTTTTCCTGCCTCTCGTCGCGCTTTCCGGTTTGTGGCTGTGACCATGGTGTTTTGCAGGGGGCCATGCCTCCGCAAAGGAAAAGGGCTTTGATCCCAAAGCATCACAACCACGGCATGCTTGAATTATACCGGCGAGCCTTGATAATGACGCGCTGCTGGTTCTCGGACCGCGCCCTGCGTCTGAGGGCGCTGCGGACGTGTCAACGTCCAAGGCCATTGGTATGACAAGGCTTGGTGGTATAACATCCCAAGATCAAAATTCGGTGGTCCATTGATGGTTGATTCGGATTCGCTTTACCATCGCCTGTTTACCCACCCAATCATGGTTGAACAGCTTATTCGGGAATTCGTTCCCGAAGCCATGGCGGTTGGCTTGGATTTCACCAAGATGGAATTGATGAACGCAAAATTCCATTCCCGTAAAGGAAAACGACGAGAAGGAGACCTGATTTGGCGGCTGCCAACTCACCAAGGCCCAGATATCTACCTCTATCTTTTATTGGAATTTCAATCCACTCAGATCTGGTCCATGGCTATTCGCACTCAAGTCTATACTGGCTTGCTCTGGCAGCAAATTATTAAGCAAGAAAAGCTTAACCGCCACGACCTGCTGCCGCCGGTTCTACCAATTGTTTTATACAATGGCGACTGTCGCTGGAATGCCTCTCTTAAAGTCAGCCGCTTGATTGCCCTTCCACCCGAATCCCCGCTCTGGCCGTGGCAACCGGAATCCTGCTATTATCTGATCGATGAAGGGGCTTTTCCGCAAGATGACCTGATTCGTCGCAACACCCTGACGACCCTGCTGTTTTGCCTTGAACATTGCCACCAGCTTGACGATCTGCACGCGTTGATTCGTGACGTGATTGGATGGTTTCGACACCATCCCGGTTATGACGAGTTAAAGCAACTCTTCGCGGAACTCGTCGCCCAATCTGCCAAAAAGATGAGTGGTACAGGTAATATCGCAATCCCAGATGACTTGTCGGAGATTCAGAACATGCTGGCGACACGAATGGAAGGTTGGAAGCGCCAACTGATGGCCGAAGGACTCGCCGAAGGACTCGCCGAAGGACTCGCCGAAGGACTCGCCGAAGGACTCGCTAGAGGACAGGCCGAAGGACTCGCTAGAGGACAGGCCGAAGGACTCGCTAGAGGACAGGCCGAGGGGCAGAGGATCGGTGAAAGCCAGGGAAAAACCAAAGGAAAAGCCGAGATTTTACTCCGTCAACTGCACCGCCGATTCAAGACCCTCCCTGCCGAGATTGAGGATCGCGTTCGCATCGCCACCGACGACGAATTTGACCAATGGAGTGAGCGCCTCATTGATGGGTTGCCGTTGACCGAGATTTTCGGGTCTGGTCCGTCCCACTGATACTGGCGAGCCATAACACTGACACACGCCGGTCCTCGGGCCGCGAGCATGGACGCGCCCGCCCGGCCCCTGAGGGCAGCTTTAATGGATCAACACGAAAGCTCGATGGTATGAAGTCCCACCAAGAAGAACAATGCATAAACCCGATACCAAGATTCTGAGCAGAGGGCTTTTTCGTCGCTCGAAAAATATCTAGAATCATTCAAGAATATGTGCTAGTGCTATGAAATACCATCCTTGGTCCTGCCCATGCTTCCACCCGGTCGATAAAGACAACCCTCCTCGCCAGGATTGGGCCTTTCCAAACTCAATGCCGGGCGATATCTGACCAATGGACCGGGCGCCGGAGCTTTCGCGGATGGTGTTGATGCCGTCCCGTCCCCTCTGTCGTGGACGGTCCTGTTTTTTAGCTCGAGAGGTCTCCATGGCATTCGAACTCGCGCCGTTGCCCTACTCCTACGAAGCCCTCGAACCGGTTCTGTCGTCGCAGACCCTGCACTTGCACCACGATAAACATCATCAAACCTACGTCACCAACCTCAATAATTTAACCAAGGATACAGCACTGGCTTCGCTGTCTTTGGTCGAGGTGGTCAAGGCAACTGCAGGAAAAGCTGATCAGCAGGCCATTTTTAACAATGCCGGACAGGTCTATAATCACGATCTGTACTGGTCATCGATCAAGAAAAACGGCGGCGGAGCAATCCCCGGCGCTCTCGAAGCCAAAATTGTCAGTGATTTTGGCAGCGTTGAGGCGTTCAAGGAGGCCTTCCATCAAGCCGGCTTAACTCAATTCGGCAGTGGTTGGGCCTGGCTGGTACTTGATGGTGACAAACTGGCCATCACCAAGACCAGCAATGCTGATACCCCGCTGGCGCACGGCAAGACACCACTGTTGGTGGTCGACGTTTGGGAGCACGCTTATTACGTGGACTACCAGAACCGTCGCGCCGACTATCTCAAGGCGTTCTTGGACTCCCTGGTCGACTGGGACAGTGCGCTTGCCCGTCTCCAAGCTGTCTAAAGCCGCACGTCTGGGACTCTTCAGGTTCCAGCAAGGCCAGGGGCCGCAAGGCCCCTGGTCGCACATCCCCAAAGGCGCTTAAGGAGCCGAGACGCCCTTGGCTTCTTCGGCTTCTTTGCCGTCCTCGACGTCCTTGATCGTCCCCCGCCGCAACCGCCCCTCACCCAGGAACAGGAGGATCGGAGCCGCGATGAAGATGGATGACGACGTGCCGATCACGATGCCGAACAGCAGAACCCACGCGAACTCTTCAAGGGCTTCGCCGCCGAACAGCGCCAACGGCAAGCAGGCCAGAAACACCGTTGTCGAGGTTCCAAGAGTCCGATTCAGGGTCTCGTTAATACTGCGGTCGATCAGCGCCCGCAGTGGCATTTTCTTGTAAATCCGAAGATTTTCTCTGACTCGATCATAGACCACCACCTTGTCATTGATGGAATAGCCCATAATGGTCAGGATCGCAGCAATACTCGTCAGATTGAACTGAATATGGGTGACCCCGTAGAATCCAACAATTTTGGTCACATCAAGTAACAATGTCACCACCGCCCCAAACCCAAATTGCCATTCGAAGCGGAACCAGATGTAAACCAGCATCGCCAGCAGCGCTAAACCCAACGCCAACATGCCGTTGGTGAACAGCTCGGTGCTGACTGAAGCCCCCACCGCCTCAACGCGACGCACTTGAGTCCCGGCAAAATCCTTCGCCAGGGCCCCTTTCACCTTTTCGACGGCAACCTGTTGGGCTTTTTCACCTCCGGGCTGCCGCTCGACGCGAATCAGCACCTCTTGGGGCGAGCCGAATTGCTGAAGCGAGACCGGCCCTAATCCAAGCTGGCCAAAACTGGCCCGCAGCGCCGTAAAGTCCGCAGCTTCCGGCGTCTTGGCCTCGATCACAACACCGCCAACAAAGTCGATGCCGTAGTTAAGGCCCGGATAAAAGAACAGGATGATCGAAGCGATGCTGAGGACCGCCGAGGTAATAAGTCCAGCGAAGCGCCCCTTCATGAAGGGGATGCTGGTATCGTCGGGCGCCAAACGAAGCCGGTACATGACGGTGCCTTTATGGTCCAATCAGAGCGAAAACAACTAGACGGGCAACACGGCTGGCCGTTTCCAGCGCAGCCAACTGACCATCATCAACCGCGCCACCACCGTTGCGGTAAACATCGAGGCCAGAATACCAAAGCTGATGGTCACAGCGAAGCCCTTGACCGGCCCCGAACCCAGCGAGAACAGCAACAGCATCTTGATCAGGGTGGTCAGATTGGCGTCAACAATGGTCGCGAAGGCGCGTCGGAACCCGGCCTCCATCGCCGCGAACGGCGATTTCCCTTTGCGGGTTTCCTCGCGGATCCGCTCGTTGATCAGGATATTAGCGTCCACCGACATGCCTAACGTCAGAAGAATACCCGCCAAACCCGGCAGAGTCAGTGTCGCCTGCAACAGCGACAACACCCCTAATGTCAGGATCAGGTTGAACACCAAAGCGACATTGGCCATCAGCCCGAACAGGCCATAGGCCAGGGTCATGTAAGTGACAACCAGGATAAAGCCGACGATGATGGAGTAAATCCCGGCACGAATGGCATCGGCGCCAAGATCGGGTCCAACCGTCCGCTCTTCGATCACAGTCAGTGGCGCCGGCAATGCACCGGCCCGCAGCAGCACAGCCAGATCGTTGGCGCTTTGGGCGGTGAAATGGCCGCTAATCTGACCGCGCCCACCCAAAATCGGTTCACGAATAACCGGCGCGCTGATAACTTTGTTATCAAGGACAATGGCAAACGGACGACCGACATTATTTTTGGTGACATCAGCAAAGCGCCGAGCCCCCACGGAATCAAACTCGAAATTGACCACCCATTCCCCATTCTGGGAATTGGGGCCGGATCGGGCATCCACCAGATTGCCGCCATCCACTTCGATCCGCTTGCGCACCAAATAGCGGGCCGGCCCGCTTGCCGGCCCCCGGCGATCCACGTCGGCGCTGGGCAACAGCTCGAAGCCCGGCGGGGCCCGACCTGTAGCGGCTTCGGTGTCAGACCCCAACAGGCGGAAGGTCAGCTTGGCGGTTTGGCCCAACAGGCGCTTGATACGATCAGGATCCTCGACTCCGGGAAGTTGAACCAGAATCCGCTGCTCCCCCTGACGAGCAATGGTCGGCTCGTTAACTCCGGTCTCATCGATTCGACGACGAATGATTTCGATGGATTGCTCCACCGCCTTGGCCGCCTTGTCGTGAATCGCCACCTCGGTCATCGAAATGATGCCGTTACCGTCGCTCCCAATGTCGATGGTCAATTCAGGCTGACCATTGGCCACCGGCCCTATCGACAACGTTCCCAATAACTTCAAGGCTTCGTCCCGATCTTTCAGGTCGCGAAGCGTAAAGGTCACAGCGTGGTCGTCGTTGGTCAGGTTGACGTAGCCGATATCGGCGGTACGGAACTGGGTTCGGACGGCATCCTGCAAATTGCCCAACCGTTCCTTGACCACGGCGGACATGTCCACTTCCAGCAGCAGATAAGAACCGCCGCGCAGGTCAAGGCCAAGATGAATCTGCCGGTGCGGCAGCCAATCGGGCACGCTGCCCATCAGGTCTCGGCTGAAGAAATTGGGCAGGGTCAACAGAATCCCGGCCACACAGACGCCGATGATGGTGTAGATCTTCCAGCGGGAGAAGTAGAGCATTATCCGAACGTCCTGAGCGGTGCGCCGCCCCCGCCGCGTCGGTCGCGGTTGGGAAGGTGATCGGGTTGACCACGCCGATGAATGCTGGGCCTTTTAGGGCTTATTTCTTGGCATCGTCACTGGCATCGTCGGCCTTGCTGGCCCGAACCGGCTCAGTCTTGGCTAACACCGCCGTCACGGTCGAACGCAACACCCGCACCCGCACGCCCTCGGCGATTTCGACGATGGCTTCGTCATTGTCCCCCACTCGCGTCACCACACCGACGATACCGCCAGCCGTGACAACCCGGTCACCACGACGCAAGCCATCGATCATTGCCTTGTGTTCCTTAAGTTTTTTCTGCTGCGGACGGATCAGCAGGAAATAGAACACCACAAAGATCAATATCAGCGGCAGAAACGACATCAGGTCGAGACCGGGTTGAGCCGCCGAACCGGTTGCTGCCTGGGCGAAAGCCGTGGATACGAACATCCCTAAATTCCTCGTGATATGTCGTGCCGCTAGGGGCGTGGTTGGCGGGACTATAGCGACCACGGCTCACGTTGCAACCGATTATCCAGCGTCTTATATCATCGAGCCTTGATGGTAACTCATCAAGGCTGCCCTCAGACGCCAGACGAGCACGTCCGCCAAGCCCGCCAAAAGGGTGGAAAAGAATCTGGACTTGCGACCAGGCAATAGCATAGGTTCGGGTGGCTGTGGATCGCGTCCCTAAGGGATTTCCGTGGACGGCTGGCCTGTGGCGTCGGTGCGGAGTCGGGGTTGTGCGCGGTTGTTCCGGCGCCCCTCAGCCTTCCCGGTCCCGGTGCTTTTCAAGACGCTTGGTGGAGTCTTCGAATGAAATTCCTGGGCACTCTGGCCTTTGGCTTTTCGACCATCGCCGCGATGATCGCCGCGCTTTTGGCGTTCGGTTTTCAGGTCAAGGTGGAAAGCCCAATCAGCCCCCAGCAAATCGCCAAGGACCAGCAGTTGACTCAATGTACGGCGGCGTTAAGCCAGACCGGCCAGCAGTTGGCGGAAGTCCAAAGCAAAGCTCAAAATCTCGAGTCGCGTCTCCGGGATACCATGCTGATTGCCGACCAGACCGCTGCGCGCATGTCGGCTGAAATTGCCCAAGGAGTCCGGGCAGCCAGCGAGAAAACGGCGGCGGCAGGCACATCGGCCTCGATAATTGCCGGAGTCGGCCTCGGTCTTTTGATGTTTCCGCTCGGGTTCCTGTTCGGTCGCCACCGCCGCGACAACGGCCAGGCGTTGCTGGCTGCGGGCCCCCAGGAAGCACTGGTGGTTCCCCCTCCGCGTGAACCTGTCGGGGCCTTACCGCTATACGAGCCCGGACACAGAGCACAGAGGACCGGCGTCGTCCGTTGAGGCCCGGTCTAAAATGACTCAGTTTGGCCGTCGTTCCGATCGATAACCGTTTCGTGGACCACGGCTCGGGGCCGCTTTGCGCTATAGGGCGTTAGAGTCACGGTCCCGTTACGATCCTCTCTAACCAGAGGGGCGTTCAGGCGTGTGGGGCGCCCGCCCTTCACCGAAAGATACGCCATGGATCAGCCTAACACCCGCCCGGTTTTCCTGAAGGATTACCAGCCCCCTGCCTTTTTGATCGACAGCGTGGCGCTGCATGTGGACCTGAGGGAAGACGGTGCGTTGGTTCGCGCCACATTGGCCGTTCGCGCCCACCCTGATGAAACCGAAACCAATCTTCCGCTGGTCTTGAATGGCGAACGGTTGGAATTACGTTCCGTCGCTATTGACGGCCGCGTTCTGGACGCCAACGCCTACACAGTGTCGGCAACCACCCTGAGTCTCCCCCAGGTTCCTTCCACTTTCACCCTGGACATCGTCACGGCCCTCAAACCCCACGAAAACTTGGCCTTGGAGGGTCTCTATAAGTCCGGGGGCAATTTCTGCACACAAT
The DNA here is from genome assembly GCA_903920145.1 of uncultured Rhodospirillales bacterium. GTDB lineage: Bacteria > Pseudomonadota > Alphaproteobacteria > Azospirillales > Azospirillaceae > BOG-933. Next base: position 2,434 of record CAIXKV010000164.1, on the reverse strand, counting down.
GCGAAGCCGAAGGCTTTCGTAAAATTACCTATTTTCTGGATCGCCCCGACGTGATGGCCCGCTACACCACCACCATCGAGGCGGATGCGACGCTTTATCCGGTTCTGCTTTCAAATGGAAATCCAGTGGACGGCGGCCTTCTGCCCGAGGGACGTCATTGGCGGCGCTGGGAAGACCCATTCCCCAAACCCTGCTATTTGTTCGCATTGGTGGCAGGCAACCTCGCCCTGGTGGAAGATCAGTTTGTCACCCGATCCGGTCGAACGGTCGCGCTTCGGCTGTATGTGGAGCCGGGAAATCAGGACAAATGCGACCATGCCCTGCGGTCGCTCAAGAAAGCCATGGCCTGGGATGAACAGGTCTTTGGTTTGGAATACGACCTTGACATTTTCATGATTGTTGCCGTTGGCGATTTCAACATGGGTGCCATGGAGAATAAAGGACTCAATGTCTTTAACACCAAGTATGTTTTGGCTCGTCCAGAAACCGCAACCGACGCCGATTTTGCGGCAATTGAAAGCATTATTGCCCACGAATACTTCCACAATTGGACTGGCAATCGCGTCACCTGCCGGGACTGGTTTCAACTCAGCCTCAAGGAAGGGTTGACCGTTTTCCGAGACCAAGAATTTTCGGCTGACTTGAACTCGCGAGCGGTGAAACGGATTGCTGATGTTCAACGGCTGCGCGGAGCCCAGTTCGCCGAAGACGCCGGCGCCCTGGCGCATGCCGTTCGACCGGATTCTTATTTTCAGATCAATAACTTCTACACCGCGACAGTCTATGACAAAGGCGCCGAGGTGGTACGGATGATTCATACCTTGCTGGGGCCTGCGGGGTTCCGCCAGGGAATGGATTTGTATTTCCAGCGCCATGACGGCGAGGCCGTAACCTGCGATGATTTCGTGCGGGCCATGGCCGACGCCACCGGCGCCGACCTTAGCCAGTTTGCCTTGTGGTATAGCCAAGCCGGTACACCGGAGGTCGAGGCTTCGGGTCAGTTTGACCCCGAACATCGCCGTTACCGCCTGACCGTGCGCCAGCATTGCCCACCGACGCCGGGACAACCGATCAAGCGGCCCATGCATATCCCGTTAGCACTGGGGCTTATTGGGCCGAAGGGGCAGGATTTGCCGTTACGGCTGGCTGGCGAGGCCGCCGCTCATGGCACCACCCGCGTTTTGGATCTACGGGCCAGCGAACAGATATTCGAGTTCGTTGATGTGCCGGTGCCGCCGGTGCCGTCACTGTTTCGCGGCTTTTCCGCACCCATTCGATTGAAAACCCAACTCTCCGACAGCGAATTGGCCTTTTTGTTGGGCAATGACAGCGATCCCTTCAATCGCTGGGAAGCTGGCCAAACCTTGGCCACCCGCCTGATGCTTCAACTGATCGCCGATGTTCATGCCAATCGGCCCCTACACCTGCCTCAAGCCTTCCTCGACGCCATGTCCCGGTTGCTTGATGATGCCGGACGCGACCCAGCCTTTGCCGCCCGCGCCCTGAGTCTGCCAAGCGAAAATGTGCTCGCTCAACAGATGAATGAGGTGGCGGTGGATGCGATCCATCAGGTTCGAAATTTCGTGCGTCACCGCCTTGCCGAACATCTCCAACCAGCATGGACCGCAACCTACCACGCCAATGCGGCCATCGATGCCGATGGCGCATCTTTCTCGGTGGACGCAGCGACCATGGGGCGACGCGCCCTCAAGAATCTGTGTCTCGGCATGCTCATGGCCCTCGACACCGAAGAGGTTCATGCTCTAGCCGCCGCCCAGTATCGGGGAGCCACCACCATGACCGATGCGGTGGCGGCGTTAAACGTGCTGGCTGACACCCACGCCCCTGCCGGCGAAGCCGCCTTGGCAGACTTTTATGACCGTTGGCAACATGACCCACTGGTGGTCAATAAGTGGCTGGCCATCCAGGCTGGATCGTCACGCTCGGATACGCCACAACGGGTTGCAGCGCTTTTGGATCATCCCGGTTTCGACCTCCGCAATCCCAACAAGGTCTACGCCCTGATCGGCACCTTTGGTGGTGGCAACCAACTTCGTTTTCATCAGATCGACGGGTGCGGGTACGCCCTTCTGGCCGATCAGGTGTTGGGCCTGGATGCCATGAATCCCCAAGTCGCGGCTCGCCTGGCGGCCCCCTTTGCCCGCTGGCGCCGATTCGACGCCCCCCGCCAAGCCTTGATGCGGCACCATTTGGAACGCTTGGCCTCGTCGCCGAACCTGTCGCGAGACCTCGCCGAGATTGTCACCAAGAGCCTGAAAAGCACCTGATGCCATCGAGCCTTGATGGTGACTCATCAAGGCTGCCCTCAGACGCCGGGCGGGCGCATCCGCGCCCTTGGCTTCGCGTCCACGAGGACGCGGGGCCACCGTCGCGGCCCGATACCGGCGATGTGTCAGTATCAGGGCTCGCCGGT
>CAIXKV010000163.1 GCA_903920145.1 uncultured Rhodospirillales bacterium | reverse complement strand
CCCTTGATACCGGCAAGCCATCACAGTGACCCATTGCCGGTATCGGGCCGCGACGACGGCCCCGCGTCCTCGTGGACGCGAAGCCCCAGTGTGTGGACTCTAGGGGGCGCGGATGCGCCCGCCCGGCGTCTGAGGGCAGCCTTGATGAGTCACCATCAAGGCTCGATGGTATGAGAGCGGCCTTGATTGGATCAAGGCTCGCCGAGATTATTCCGGTGATAAATGCACGCTCATCCGGCAATCTTCCGCCTGCTCATTAAATTTCTGAAGAAATCCTGGGTGTTCAGATAAATAACTATTGCGAAAATAAACTCCAAGTCCGACTTCTTGCGATTCTAAAGAATTAAATGCATCCATTGAAATTCCTGAAATCGCCACATTCCAATCAAAAACTAATTGATTACTAAAAATAGCATCAATATTTTCGCTATTGAGAAGATAAATTAGATCTTCAATTGTCGAAACGACATGAATATTTTTATATCCATTCTCAATAAGCCATTGATGCATAACTGTTCCGCTCTGAACCGCCACTGCAATGGTCCGATCATCGACATTCACGACGCGATCATGGCGCCAATACCAACGCCGAACCTCCGGCACAATCGGAATCGACAACGTGGCGTAAGCATCGCGCTCAAGATTTTCGGAGGCATCGAAAAAACCGTCAGCCCGCCCTTCCCGAACCTCCTGTTGCGCCTGAGGCCAAGGCAGGATGGTAATTTTCGGTTCGAAACCCAACCGGACCAAAGCGCAGCGCACCACCCGTGCCGCAACACCATCAACGCCGTCTCCAGCAACCATCTGATAAGGTGGCCACTCTTGAGCCGTCAGACGGATCACATTGTTAGCAATCGAAGGTTGTGGCATCAGCCCAACCACGAACATCAGTGCAAAAGCGGCGAGACAACGCAGCACTATGCCCTCCCTCACCCACTTTGCTTGAGAAGGTCACTGATAACAATTTTTTAACCTTTGTGCAATTCCAACCCATACACGCTGACAGTTCCTCGTATGGCCTCGGCAAAGGTCGAGCGGACGATCGACCCGACATGGGGTCTGTCGCGGCTTGCGCGCCGTGCCGTTCAGAGGCACTCTCTCATCACCTGATGCGGCAAGTAAGGGAGAAGCCGGTGGGACGACGGAGGGAACGAACTCCCCAGGCGGAAGACGAGGAAGCGGTTTCAATCGCCGCCGGGCGGATTCGCCTGTTCGTCGATGAGCCGTTGGCGGCGGGAGGCGAACTGGACCTGGGGCCGGAGCGTAGCCACTATCTGCGGCATGTCCTGCGTCTACCGATGGGAGCCGGGCTGGCCGTGTTTAATGGTCGCGACGGCGAATGGCAGGCCGGGGTTGTGGCCTATGCCAAGGATCGATGTCGATTGAGAGTGGAACGGCTACGTCGCCCGCCGACGACTACGGATACCGATCCGGCGGATTTATGGCTGTTGTTCGCGCCGATCAAGCGGGCTCGGATTGAACTGCTGATTGAAAAGGCCACCGAGCTGGGGGCCGCGCGGCTCATTCCGGTCGTGACGCGCCATACCGATGTGGTGCGGTTTAACCACGAGCGTCTTGCGGCCATTGCCGAAGAAGCCGCCGAACAATGCGAACGCCTAACAGTGCCGGCGATTCTGTCTCCTGAACCCCTGGCGCGGGTGTTGTCGGACTGGCCCACGACGGGGCGACCGCTGTTGGTGTGTGCTGAAGCGGGACCAGTGCACCCCCTCGCTGCGGTGGCAACGGCCCTGGTGCCGGGGCCGGTGGCCTTTCTGGTGGGGCCCGAAGGCGGGTTTTCGGCAACAGAGCTTGACGAATTGGCCGAACGTCCCTTTGTTAAAGCGGTCGGTCTGGGGCCACGGGTTTTACGGGCCGAGACTGCCGCGATAGCCGCAATCGCCTGTTGGCAGGCGCTTTGCGGAGACTGGTCGGCTGGGGGCACAGTGGACATCCGTCCACCGTTCCGGGCCGGCGTTTCCCTTTCTTGAACCGAGAGAGATTATGTCCGCACCTCCGACTGCGCCCGGCGCGCCGATTACCGATCCTCGTCAACTGGCAGCGTGGTTCGAAGGCGGAAACAAGCCAGCCGATGCTTGGCGCATCGGCACCGAACATGAAAAATTCGCCTTCCGGCTTTCGGATCTGCGGCCTTTACCGTATGACGGCCCGGACGGCATCCACGCCTTGTTGACCGGCTTGACCCGCTTTGGCTGGACTCCGGTGCTCGAAAATGGACAGCTGATCGCTTTGACCAAAGGCGCCGCCAGCATCAGCTTGGAGCCCGGCGGTCAAGTGGAACTGTCTGGCGCTCCGCTGGAAACCGTTCACCAAACCTGTACCGAAGTTCACGAGCATCTGGCGCAGATTCGGGCGGTGGACGAGGAGTTGGGAATCGGCATGATCGGGTTGGGGTTTCAACCCAAATGGCCGCGCAACGAAATTCCATGGATGCCCAAGGGGCGCTACGGAATCATGAAAAGCTACATGCCAAAGCGAGGTGGGCTGGGTCTGGACATGATGGTTCGGACCTGCACGGTTCAGGTGAATCTGGATTTCGCCGACGAAGCCGACATGGTTCGCAAATTCCGGGTGAGTTTGGCGCTCCAACCGATTGCCACCGCCCTGTTCGCGGCCTCGCCCTTCACCGAAGGCCGCCCCAATGGTTTCCAAAGCTATCGGAGTCATATCTGGACCGATACTGACCCGGATCGATGCGGTGATTTGCCCTTTGTTTTTGAAGACGGCTTCGGCTTCGAGCGTTACGTTGAGTATGCTCTGAATGTTCCGATGTATTTCGTCTATCGTGATGGACACTATATCGACTGTTCGGGCCAATCTTTTCGAGATTTCATGGCGGGTCGGCTGCCAGCCCTACCTGGACAGACGCCGTTGCTAACCGATTGGACCGATCACCTGACCACCTTATTTCCGGAAGTGCGTCTGAAGCGATTCCTGGAAATGCGGGGAGCCGATGGCGGGCCGTGGCAACGGTTATGTGCTTTGCCTGCTTTGTGGGTGGGGCTGTTGTATGATCGCCAAGCCCTCGATGCCGCCTGGGATCTGGTGCGGGATTGGACCGCCGAGGAACGGGCCGGGTTGCGTCGGGATGTGCCGCGCCACGCCCTGGCCACGCCGTTCCGTAATCGCACGGTACGGGAATTGGCGTTGGAAACGCTGGAAATCGCCGCCGGAGGCTTGCAGCGGCGGGCACGTCACAGCGATTGCGGCGACAATGAAAGCGTTTTCCTTCAGCCCTTGCGTGTGATCGCCCACTCAGGAGAAACGCCGGCTACGGTTCTGCTCAAACAGTATCATGGAGCCTGGGAAGGTGCCGTTGATCCCATGTTCCGCAATTGCGCTTATTGATCGGCTTTCATTGATCAGGGGGGTGGCCCGGTTTGGTAATCCAGGCCGGAAGCCACACCAAGGCAGGGGGGCTTTAACGTAAGGATGGGGTGGTCAATGAAGGCGTTGCCGATTGGGGCGGTACTGGGTCTTGGGCTCGGTTTAGGGCTATTGGCGATCCCGACCTGGACGTGGGCCGCAGATCAGCCGGTCATCTTGGGCTACGCTGAGTTTCCCCCCTTCACCTACACCGATTCCGAAGGGCAACCTCAAGGCTCGCTGATCGAAATGGTGCGGACGGTGGCCGCCGACGCCGGTCTTAACCTGGAGGTTCGAGGGTTTCCGGCCGCTAACCTGTATCGGGCCATCGCCGATGGTCATGTCCATGTATTCATGGGAGTAACGACGGCACCGGAATTTCAGGGGACCACAATAGCAGGACCATCGGTGATCGCCCGGATCGAGCTGGACATCTACGCCATGGACGACACGCCGTTGGTTCGGCATATGGAAGACCTGACGGGACGCACGGTGATTATTCATTCGGGCTATTCCTACGCCGGTTGGCGGACGTTCTTGGAAGACCCAGCCCACCACGTAACCCTGATCGTGGTCGAGTCCGCCGAGCGGGGATTGTCGATGCTGCGGAGTCAACCGAACACCATGCTGCTGGAATATACTCTGCCGATGAAGCTGGCCTTGGCCGGTCGGACTCCCCCCAATCTTAAGGCGATGCCGATTTCTGGGGTCGAAGCTCATTTCGTGGTTTCAAAGCAAGCTCCCGATGCTGCCGGAACACTGGCACGATTGGAGCAAAGTTTTCAGCGATTACGCAACACCGGAACGTTGCCTTGAAGACCCTTGAAGACAAGGCCCGAGCGGGGCCCTGGAAGCTCTGCCTACACCTGCAAAGAGCCCGCATCTCCTTTAAATTTGTGATGGTTTGAGAGCAAGGAGGAACGGGGAGCCTCCATAACACTCGCCAACGGGAGCGTGAGGCGATGGACGGGCTTCGGCTTGGGATAACCGCACGATTGGCGCTCGCTGGTCTTGTCACTGTGGTTCTGGTGTGCAGCGTGGTGGCGCTGGTTTCGGGGCTGGAGGTGCGGAACAGCCTCGCCGGACTGGCTGATCGGTTGGCCGAAATCGACCCGAAAGACGTCCAGGGCCTCGAAGCCAACACCATAGCCGTCAACGCCGTAGCAACAGCGGATCGCGGCTGGGAAGCCGCCTTGATGGCGGTGGTCGCAACGATTGGATCGGTGGCCTTCGGTCTCATACCATCGAGCCTTGATGGTGACTCATCAAGGCTGCCCTCAGACGCCGGGCGGGCGCATCCGCGCCCTTGGCTTCGCGCGCATGGGCGCGCGGGGCCGCCGTCGCGGCCCGATACCGGCGATGTGTCAGTATCAGGG
>CAIXKV010000162.1 GCA_903920145.1 uncultured Rhodospirillales bacterium | reverse complement strand
CTATAACAATGACACACTGCCGGTATCGGGCCGCGACGACGGCCCCGCGCGCCCATGCGCGCGAAGCCAAGGGCGCGGATGCGCCCGCCCGGCGTCTGAGGGCAGCCTTGATGAGTCAACATCAAGGCTCGAGGGTATGAGCTGATGGTCTCTGCGAATCGCATGGCTGAATTAAGGCCCGCCCGTTTACGGCAACGGGTCTGCGACTCTATCGGTTATAGCCTTTTTGTTGCAGAGACCATCATAATACTCGCCTAAGATGCCTAAAGAGCCGAGTCTGGCCCCCTTTGTCCTGCTTGTTTTCGTTACAGCTCGCTTGGGGCCCTTGATAACGGCGGCGGTTCTTAGGCTTCGGATGGACTACAGCTTGCGTCCTAGAAATCGCTCGGTTACTTTCGCGCCGTGGCCTCGTAGAAAAGTTGCTGGCCCCCCGATTTGGCCTAGCGGCCCGCCGATTACCGTGTGTCCGCTGACTCGTGAAGGAGCATGTCGATGTGGAAATTTTTGGCCGCCGTGATGGTTGCCCTTTTGCCTCTTTCTGCCTTTGCCCAGAATCAGCCTGCTCAACCGGCGGCTGAAGCGGACGCCAGCAGCGGCCTGGGTTCGACGCTTGCGGTTACGGCTGGTGTGGTCGGCGGTGTTGTTGTTGCCGACCTGTTGACGGGTGGCGGCCTGACCTATTCGGTGCTGTCTGCGGTTGGTCTGCGGGCGGCTCCGGCGGTGGCGGCGGCTTCTGCTGTCCCGGTGATGACTCCGGCCCTCATTGAAGCCCGTCAGGCTGGCGCCGTGCTGGGTGAGATGATCACCCCGGCCACTGAAGCTCGGGACTTGGCGGCTCGCCGCGACCTGGGCTTTGCGGCCATTCTGGCCGTTGGCGGTTTGGCTGGTGGTTGGCTGGTTAGCCACCTCACGCAATAATCGCGTGTTCTTGCGCCGGCCCACGTCCCGAGGACGTGGGCCCGGTGTAAAGGGGCGAGAGCCTCTTTCTAAAACGCCGGCCCTTATTGGGACGGCGTTTTTTATGTGATCAAGCTTCGAAACCAACGCCCTCCCCTAACAGCGTAAAAGCTTCACCATCCTGGCGGTGGATCCCATATGATCGGCCTCCCAGACCCCATCGCTGTTATCAGATTCCCATGGATGCGACGTCCTCTCCTCACCCGAACGCGAATCGCGGCCTAGCCACCGCCGCTCCTGAGTTCCGCCTCCGCCCTCAGAATCAAGAGGCCGAGCAAGCGCTATTGGGCGCTCTTTTGCTCAATAACCGGGCCTATGAAAAAGTCAGCGAGTTTCTTAAAAAAGAGCATTTTATCAACCAAGCCCATGGACGCATTTTTGAAGCCATCACCAATTTCATCGAACGGGGCCAAGAAGCCGATCCCATCACGCTGAAAGCTTATTTCGACAATGACGCCGATTTAGCAGCCATCGGCGGCGGCGCTTACCTAGCCGAGCTTTCCGCCAGTGTTGTTACGATCATCAACGCTGAAGATTATGGTCGAGCCATTCATGAACATTACCTGCGCCGTCAGATCATCGATATCGGCGAGGATATGGTCAACGGGGCCTATCGTCATGATCTGGATGTAACGCCGCAGGATCAGATCGAAATCGCCGAGCGTCAACTGTTTGACTTAGCCAACCAAGGTGATGTTCGGGGCGGCTTTGTCCCCTTTGTCCGCAGCATGGAAGCGGCAATAGCCACAGCGGAGGCTGCCTACCAACGGCAAAGCCGCGTGACCGGCGTCACCTCTGGTTTGCACGACTTAGATCGTAAGCTAGGTGGCCTTCACAAATCCGATCTGATCATCCTCGCAGGCCGCCCCTCGATGGGAAAAACCGCGCTTGCGACCAACATTGCGGTCAGTGCCGCAAAAGAGTTCATGCACAGCCAAGGAAAAGATGGAGCCGTGGTTGGCGTCTTTTCCTTGGAAATGTCTGCTGAACAATTGGCTGCTCGGGTCTTGGCCGATGAAACAAAGATACCCAGCGACAAAATTAGACGCGGTGAAGTGCGCGATACCGACTTTCAAACCTTCGTTAAAGCCTCCCATGCCCTTGGTCGACTGCCACTTTATATCGATGACACGCCGGCCATTACGGTTGGAATGCTGAGAACACGGGCACGGCGGCTCAAGCGAACCAATAATCTTGGCATGATCGTGATCGACTATTTGCAATTGATGCGGGGCAGCGGCAGCGGCAGACAGGAAAACCGCGTTCAGGAAATCTCAGAAATTACGCGGGGCCTCAAGGCAGTGGCCAAGGAACTGGAAGTGCCGGTTTTGGCCCTGTCCCAGCTCAGTCGTGCCGTGGAAGCGCGCGAGGATAAGCGGCCCCAATTGTCCGACCTTCGGGAATCCGGCTCCATCGAGCAAGATGCCGACGTGGTGATGTTCGTTTATCGCGAGCAATATTATCTAGATCGAGCCGAGCCGGTCCGGCGCCCTGACGAAACCGAGGAAAAGGCTAACGAGCGCCATGACCGCTGGAAGCAGCGGTGCGAGGAGGTGCATAACGTCGGCGAATGTATCATCGCCAAACAGCGGCACGGCCCGATCGGCACCGTCCATTTGCACTTTGACGGCCAATTTACAAAGTTCTCGAACCTTGAATCCAAGCACCCCGCCCTTGAGGAATGATCCTCTCGCCCGATCCAGCGCGGCCGTCCTGACCATCGATCTGGAAGCAGTGGTGGCCAATTGGCGCTGTCTTCGGGACCGCGTCGCCCCCAGCGAATGCGCGGCAGTGGTCAAGGCCGATGCTTACGGTTTGGGCGCGCTCCAGGTTGCCCCGGCTCTGGCTGCCGCCGGATGTTCGACCTTTTTCGTCGCCCTACTTGACGAGGGGGTGGCCTTACGGACCTGCCTTCCCCCGCAGGCCAATATCATCGCCCTGCTAGGCGCCTTGCCAGGGTGCGAACTCGACCATGATCATCACCGGATCGTGCCGGTTCTCAACAGCCTGGACGATATCGACCGCTGGCGAGCCTTTGCCCGCACCACGGGGCGGGCCCAACCCGCCTGGATTCACCTGGACACCGGCATGAACCGACTCGGTCTAGGGAGCGACGAAATTCAAACCCTAGCCGAAACCCCTGAACGACTCACCGGGTTGGCGCTGCAAGGATGGATCAGTCACTTAGCCTGTGCCGACCATCCTGATCACCCCCTGTCAGCCGCGCAATTGGGGCGTTTTCACCAATCGCTGGCGCGCCTGCCTGCGGGACGACGAAGCCTTGCCGGGTCATCCGGACTCTGGCGATACCGGGCTTTTCACCTGGATTTGGTCCGACCGGGAGCCGCACTGTACGGGATCAACCCGACTCCGGAAGTCGCCAACCCGATGCATCCAGTGATTACCCTAAAGAGCCGCATCCTCCAGGTTCGTACCGTTGACACCGGCGCTACGGTTGGCTACGGTGCGGCCAGCGTGATCGCTCGTCCTAGTAGAATTGCGACCATCGCCGTTGGTTATGCCGACGGTGCGTTGCGCTCCTCGGCCTGTCGCGGACACGTATTCATAGATCGCCGACCGGCGCCGGTGGTGGGGCGGGTGTCCATGGATCTGATGACCATCGACGTAACCGACTTGCCGCCAGAAACGGTTCAGCCCGGCGGTTGGGCGGAACTCATCGGGCTCGACCGCAGCGTCGATGCTGCGGCTGCGGACGCTGGCACCATCGGTTACGAAATCCTGACCGGCCTGTCCCGACGTCATCATCGGGTGTGGCTGGCGCCCGCCACGGGGGACCAATGGACTTCCTAGCGGCAATTGGCCGCGCTTTTCTGATCTTCCTCGAGTCGACCGGCCGGATTGTGCTGTTCACCTTGCGAGCGATCTCCCATTGCGCGCGCCCCCCCCTCTATCTGGGCCTCATAGGCCGGCAGATGGTCGATATCGGCTATTATTCGCTGCCGGTTGTCGGCCTGACCGCCCTTTTCACCGGCATGGTCCTGGCCTTACAGAGCTACACTGGCTTTGCTCGGTTCCAGGCGGAAGGTTCCGTGGCCACGGTGGTGGTGCTGTCAATCTCCCGCGAGCTAGGGCCGGTGTTGGCCGGGCTGATGGTCGCGGGGCGCATTGGTGCCTCCATGGCCGCCGAAATCGGCACCATGCGGGTAACGGAGCAAATCGACGCGCTTTCCACCCTGTCCACCAATCCCATCAAATATTTGGTGGTTCCGCGCCTGATTGCCGGTTTGACCATGCTACCGCTGCTGGTGCTGGTGGCCGATATTATCGGCGTGTTCGGCGGCTTTTTGGTCGCAGTCTACCGGCTCAACTTCAATCCGGCTCTTTATTTGGCGAACACCTGGGAATTCCTTCAAGTCGTCGACGTGGTATCGGGCCTGGTCAAGGCGGCGGTCTTTGGCTTTTTCGTCGCCCTGATGGGGTGTTACCACGGCTACCACTCACGTGGCGGGGCCGAGGGCGTGGGCACGGCGACCACCAACGCGGTGGTTTCAGCTTCGATCTTGATCTTATTGAGCAATTATCTGATCACCGGCCTGTTCTTCTCCAAATGACCGATGATGTCTCGCCGATGCCGCTTTGCTGGGATGGGACTGATTTTTCGCAAGAAAGGCCTGCGGTATGATCCAAGGGGACACGGAACGCACGCATCTGCTCCGCCCTGGCGAAAAACTCCAGGAATACCGAATTGAGCGACTTCTAGGTCAAGGTGGGTTCGGCGTGACCTATCTGGCTCAAAATATGGAATTGGGACACTGGGTCGCTCTTAAAGAATACTTTCCCAGCTTGTTCGCCGTGCGCTCATCAAACCGAGAGGTCACGCCGAGGGATTCCTTTTGCGAAGATGAATTCACCGAGGGAAAAGAACGGTTTCTGAATGAAGCCCGGATTCTTAGTCAGTTTAACCATCCCTCGATTGTCCATGTCGAACGGTTCTTTGAGCGCTTCGGCACCGCCTATCTGGCCATGACCTATGTTGATGGCGAGAGTTTGGCCCGACGCTTGAAACGATGCCCGGCACCGTGGACATTCGCGGAGTTTACGTCCACTCTCTTGCCATTGCTGGATGGGCTGGAAGCGATCCATGCCGCCGATTTTTCGCACCGGGATATCACGCCCAACACCATCCAAATCGGAACCGATGGCGTGCCGGTGCTGGTCGATTTCGGAGCCGCTCGCCAAACCCTGGGGGGACGTTCGGGAGTCTTGATCAATTTGGTGACGCCCGGTTACGCCCCGTTGGAACAATACTGGAGACAGGGCGAACAAGGGCCCTGGTCGGACATTTATTCGCTGGCGGCGGTTTTCTATCGCTGCATTGCTGGTGCTGCTCCAGTGGATGCCCCCGCCCGTCATAAGAAAGACCCGCTGGTTCCGGCGGTGGAAATCGGACGCGGCCTGTTCCCTCATGCCGTTCTAGAGGCCATTGATTGGGGGTTGACCGTGGATGAAGATAACCGTCCACGCAGCATCGCTGAATGGCGGCCCTTGCTGTCTGGCCAAAGCCCACGCTCGGAGATCATTCCTCTCCTCGATGCTCCGCCCTCCAAGGCCCCACCAGACACGCTCCCGGCGGAACCGAAGCAGGAAACTGGCCCGGACGCGCCCAACCATCCCGCCAAAATTGCCCTTCGTGGTGTAACCAAGCGCTTTGGCCCGAAGGTGGTTCTCAATGGAATTGATTTGTCGGTTGGCCGCTCGGAATCCTTGGTGGTCATCGGCGGCTCGGGCACTGGCAAGTCGGTGATGTTGAAATGTATTCTCGGCCTTCTGACCCCCGAATCCGGCTCAATCCAAGTGGACGGCGTGGAGACGGTGCATTACAACCGAGGCGATCGAGAGCAACTGCTTCGTAAGTTCGGCATGCTGTTTCAGGGGGCGGCGCTGTTTGACAGCCTGCGGGTCTGGGAAAATGTCGCCTTCGGGCTGATCCAGGGACAAGCCATGCCTCGCAAACAGGCCAAGGAGGTCGCCTTGGCCAAGCTAGCGGCGGTAGGGCTTGGCGCCGATGTCGCCGAATTGGCACCGGCTGAACTGTCGGGAGGCATGCAAAAACGGGTGGCCTTGGCCCGCGCCATCGCCACCGAGCCCGAGATCATCTTTTTTGACGAGCCCACGACGGGCCTTGACCCGATCATGGCCGACGTGATTAACGAACTGATCGTCAAATGCGTCAAAGAGCTGGGCATCACCGCCCTGTCCATTACCCACGACATGGCTTCGGCCCGCAAAATTGCCGACCATATCGCGATGATTTATCAGGGCCAGATTATTTGGTACGGCAACCGCGATGACGTGGAACACTCGGGGAACCCGTTTGTCGACCAATTCATCAATGGGCGTGGTGAAGGCCCGATCAAGATGCAGGTCCGGGCGTTGTAGAATTGGCCCTTCTTGGGCCGTGTTATAGCGGCGAGTATAGCCTACCGGCGAGTATAACGATGATACATTGCCGGTATCGGATCACGGCTGCGGCCTAATAGCGACAAAGAAAGAGGGGGTCGCAACCCCCTCTCCTTAGTCGTCGCAGTCCAGTCTTAGTACCGATAATGATCCGGCTTGAACGGCCCATCCACTGACACCGAGATATACTCGGCCTGTTTGTCAGTCAGCTTGGTCAGCTTGGCGCCAATCTTCTCCAGATGCAAATACGCAACTTTTTCGTCCAGGTGCTTGGGCAGCACATAGACCTTACGTTCGTAAGTAGCGGCGTTATTCCACAACTCGATCTGAGCCAACACCTGATTGGTGAAAGATGCGCTCATGACAAAGCTGGGATGGCCGGTGGCGCAGCCGAGATTGACCAAACGACCCTTGGCCAGCACGATTAGACGCTTACCATCGGGGAAAACAACTTCATCGACCTGCGGTTTAACTTCTTCCCACTTGTAATTCCGCAGGGAATCGATCTGAATTTCGCTGTCGAAGTGACCGATATTGCAGACGATGGCCCGATCCTTCATCTGCCGCATGTGATCCAGGGTGATCACGTCGACATTGCCGGTGGCCGTGACGAAAATATCGCCCAGCGCCGCCGCCTCGTTCATGGTGGTGACTTGATACCCTTCCATCGCCGCCTGAAGAGCATTGATCGGATCGATTTCCGTCACCATCACGCGGGCGCCTTGGCTGCGCAGGCTCGCGGCAGACCCCTTGCCCACGTCGCCATAGCCGCACACCACCGCGACCTTGCCGGCCATCATCACATCGGTTGCGCGCTTGATGCCATCAACCAAGCTCTCGCGACACCCGTAGAGGTTATCGAACTTGGACTTAGTGACGCTATCGTTGACGTTGATCGCTGGCACCAGCAGCCGCCCAGCCTTCATCATCTCGTACAGACGATGAACCCCGGTGGTGGTCTCTTCAGAGATGCCGCGCACGTCCTTCAGCATCTCGGGGTATTTGTCGTGCATGATCTGGGTCACGTCGCCGCCGTCGTCCAACACCATGTTGGGCGTCCAGCCATCGGGACCGCGCAAAGTCTGCTCGATGCACCACCAGAACTCCTCCTCGGTCTCGCCCTTCCAGGCAAAGACCGGAACGCCGACAGCGGCCACCGCCGAAGCGGCATGATCCTGGGTAGAGAAGATATTGCAGGACGACCAACGAACAGTGGCGCCAAGATCAATCAAAGTCTCGATCAGCACCGCCGTCTGAATGGTCATGTGCAGGCAGCCGACAATCCGGGCTCCCCGAAGCGGCTTCTGCTCGCCGTACTCCGCGCGCAACGCCATCAGGCCCGGCATCTCGGTTTCAGCGATCGCGATTTCCTTGCGGCCCCAATCGGCCAGCGAGATGTCCTTAACCTTGTAGTCGTTGAACCCAGCCGTTGCGGTGGCGGCAGGCATGAGCATTCTCCTGAAAACGTGACGTGAACGGTCGAACAGCGAGGTCACGGCCACAGCAGAGGCCGCCAAGCGCACAGCTCCTCGCCTGTTCAAGGGGGATCTAGCAGTGCCATCCCCATGACGCAAGCATAAAGATAGCTTTATGTTTGTCGGTTTAAGCATGGCAGGCGGAACTGTTGCCCTGGTCTTTCCCGGCGCGATATGGTCGAATCACTCGAGACTGGCGCGCCATAACAACGACACACTGTCAGTATCGGGTACGGACGCGCCCGCCCGGCGTCCGAGGACAGCTTTAGTGTGAACATCAAGGCTCGATAAGATGACGGGTCGAAAAGGAGAAACAACACCGGCCCGCAAGCGGGTTTTCGACCGCCGCGTGCTGTATCCGGGTGACGTCCTAATTCGGGAAAAAGATTATGGTGATTCTGCATATTATATTCAGAATGGCCAGGTCGGTGTTTACAAGCGGGTCGGCGAGGACGAGGTTTTGATCACGGTGTTGCCCGGCAATTCTATTGTCGGTGAAATGGCGTTGATTGACGATGGCCGGCGCTCGGCGACGGTGCGCTGCCTGGAAACGGCGACCGTGGTGGTCATCAACCGTGACACCTTTGAACGAAAACTCGGTCGGCTGGATCCGTTCGTGCGGGCGCTACTGGAAATGTTTTCCCAGAAACTCCGTCGCCTCAATGACGATTACTGTGACGCCGAACGGAAACTTCAATGGTTGTTGCGCCAAACCGGCCTGCCGCCACAACAGTCTGGTTCACGGTGGCGGCGTGACCGGGTTCCGCCAACCCTTGCGAAAACGCCACCGCCCAAACCGCAGTCCCTCCCATCATCCCTAGAGGCCGAGGTCGAAGCCGCCCTGCCCGAATTGAGCCCGGAAGCCATCGATCGATTTGATCGGCTGAAAATTGAATTGGCGCTGCTCTATCACCCCGACTGCACAGGGCACCGCACCGACGAACCCCTCAAACGGGGAGACGTCTTCCGCGAGGTCTGGGCCATTCTTCAGAAAATCGAGGAGGAATACCGCGCCACCCCCTGAACCTCAGCCCGGCTGCCATCAGCCGGCTCCGGCTCACTTCTTGGTCGCGTCGGCCAAGCCCTTCCCAGGACGATTGAAACCAGTGTTCAACGCATGAAGCAAACCCGTAGCCAATTTCCGGGACGGATCCGCCGCCAGCGCCGGAGGAGGCTGCGGCGGCGACGGTGACGGCGCCGGCTTTGGGACCACCATTTGCCCAGTTCGAGTACAAAAAACCGTTGCGGCATCCTCGGCATTGGCGCGAATGCGCCGCCGGGTTTCGCCATCTATGGCATTGAAAGCCGCAGCCGCCTGGGAAAAGGACTGCGGCGACGGGGTATCCAACAAGTGACGCAGGCTGCTCGCCGCCTGCTTGAGTGCGTGGCCATCCGGTCGAAACTCTCTCGTCACGGCATCCACCAGAAGCCTGATAGCGCGCCGCATCTCTTTGTTATCAATTTGTTCCTGGAGCGGAGGCGTCACGTTTTCCACGAACTGGCTCCCCATCGTCACTGCCCGTTCGTCATCATACGATGCACTCTAAACCCGAAGCAATATGACATAAAGCGGCACAGTCCTTATTTGACGAGTTGGAGACAGACCAAAAATGCAAGCGTTGCCAATTCGCCACTCTCCTGGAAGCTCTTGGAATTCGAGACGAGTGAGACGCATTTTTGTATAAAGTTCTCCCATTGATTTATTTCCACTGGATTAAGGGGTAAGGGACGCGCAGAAAAGTCACGAAATCGCCAAACCTCTTCCGGCCAGCCCAACCCGGATCATACGCCCTTGCGAAACCAACATCCCCAAACATCCATAAAAAACGAGCCTAATGACCCTCCCTTGGAGTATGAGAATCAAAATGCGAGTTCCAGGGGAGAATGGACTGGTGCGGCTACGGGCCTGAAAGCCCTGTTTGCCGGTTCCGATCCACAACCCTTACCATTTATTCAGGATCTTACCGCCAACAGGGAATCATGAGAGACCCGACTGGATCAGGCCGGCGTGGCACCACAGCTCAAAGCCGTCTCTCTCAAGAGCAGGCCCTAGAGATTGTGCGCAAGCATGAAATGCTTTACTCGGGACGAGTGGGCGGTGCCCGCGCAGTTTTTTCTTTTTGCGATCTCTCTGGCCTTAATCTCTCTGGACACAATCTATCGGACGCCGATTTTACCGGAGCCCTGCTAGCGGATTGCAACCTATCCGGGGCCAAGTTGGATCGTGCCGTGTTTTTCTGTGCCGACTTGCGCCGCGCCAACATGGCGCGAGCCTGTCTGCGCCGTTCCGACCTGCGCGGCGCCTGTTTACGCGGTGCCCTTATGGTGGGGGCCGATCTGTTCGAGGCCGATCTTCGTGAAGGGGTGATCGCCGAGAAGGATCAACGCGGAAATCTAAACTTCTTGCGGCACGAGTTGCGCCCCGCCGAAATGCAAACCGTGGTTCTGGCGAATGCCAATCTGGAACGAGCCCGGATGAACGGCATCATCGCGATCCAAGCCGATTTTACCGACGCGGTGATGCGCGGCTGTAAATTGGTTCGGGCCAATTTGCGCCAGTGCAAGATGGTCGGCGCCAACCTGGAGGGAGCCGATCTATCCGGTTCGGACATGAAGGGCGCCAACCTTCAAGGCGCGGTGCTGGTCGGAACCGATATGACCATGGCGAACACCGACGGCGTGGATACCACGGGCTGTTTGACCGACGCCCCAGCGGGCACCCCTCTCAGCGCCCTCAAGGAACCCATCGAGTTTCTCTTATCACAGCACATGCTGTGGGTGGAAACCAGTGGTGCCAGTGGCAAACCACTCGACCTTTCCGGGGTAGACCTCCGACCCCTGAAAGATTTGGCCAGTGCCAACCTCACTGCCCTTAAAGCCCACAACGTGGTGATGTACGGAATGGAGCTGCCGGGCATTCAACTTCAGGGCGCCCAACTTCAGGGAGCAGATCTACGTGCGACCCGCTTAGTCGGCAGCGACCTACGCGGCGTCAACCTAAAAAACGCCAAGCTTAACAACGCGGATCTGCGAGATTGCAATCTCGGGCCGCTCTTACTGAGCAGCGACCGCATTCTGCCCGCTCAACTCCAGGGCGCAACCATCCGCTACGCAGATTTACGCGGCGCCGATTTGCTGCGAACCAATTTTTCCGGAGCCGATCTGTCTTATTCGACCCTGATCGGCACCAAACTGCGCTCCACTGACTTTACGAACTGCACACTCGACACCACGTTGTTCTCCCAAGGGTCTTTGCGGGATGCGCTCTCCGCCGGCTGTAAGGGCTTGCCCGTCTGAACATCCCCCCATCTGAACAATCATCGAGCGATTGCCCGACTGGAACGCGAATGGAGCCTTGACATGGCCGAGAAGCGCCGTAGAGTCGGCCCTCCCGTAAGACTCGGGTCAGGTTGAAAAATATGTCGTTTGCCGTGCCGCCCCTTGAAACCTCTCCCGCCCCCGTCGTCATCACGCTGCCGGATGGGTCCGAACGTCGTTTTCCCGGTCCCGTGACCGGCGCCGACGTAGCGGCCAGCATTGGCAAGCGGTTGGCCCAGGATGCCCTAGCCGTCCGCGTTGATGGTCGGTTGAGCGATCTTGCCACCGTGATCACCGGCAACGCCCGGTTAGAGGTCGTAACCCGAAGTGACCCCGACGCCTTGGAACTGATTCGCCACGACGCCGCCCATGTGATGGCCGAGGCCGTGCAATCGCTATTTCCCGGAACCCAGGTGACCATCGGGCCGTCGATCGCCAACGGCTTCTATTACGACTTTGCCCGGCCCGAGCCCTTTACTCTGGACGATCTGGAGCGGATCGAAGCCGGGATGCGCGAGATTATCGCCGCCGACCGCCCCTTCGTCCGGGAAGAATGGCCCCGCGACCAAGCCATCGCTTTTTTCCAGGACAAAGGCGAAGCCTATAAGGCTGAAATCATCACCAGCCTGCCGAGCGATCAGGCGATTTCGATTTACCGTCAGGGCGACTGGCTTGACCTGTGTCGCGGCCCTCACCTGCCCTCCACTGGGCGAGTCGGAACGGCCTTCAAATTAATGAAGCTGGCCGGAGCCTATTGGCGCGGTGATCACCGCAACGAGATGTTGCACCGGATTTATGGGACCGCTTGGCGCGACGATAAAGAATTAAAGGCCCATCTCACCCAGCTTGAAGAGGCCGAGAAGCGCGATCATCGCCGGCTCGGTCGCGAAATGGGGCTGTTCCATCTTCAAGAAGAAGCCGCCGGTAGCGTGTTCTGGCATCACAAGGGTTGGGCCTTGTGGCGAGTTCTGGAGACCTATATCCGGGCGCGGTTGGCCGATCACGGCTATGTCGAAGTTCGGACGCCCCAGCTTATTGATCGGGTGTTGTGGGAACAGTCCGGCCATTGGGAGAAATTCCGGGCTGGGATGTTTACCGCGCTGGCCGATGAAGACAAAATTTTGGCTCTCAAGCCCATGAATTGTCCCGGCCACGTCCAAATTTATCGGCAGGGCATCAAGAGTTATCGCGACCTGCCACTGCGTCTGGCTGAGTTCGGCGCCTGCCATCGCAACGAACCTTCGGGAGCGTTGCACGGAATCATGCGGGTTCGAGCTTTTACCCAGGATGACGCGCATATTTTCTGTACCGAGGATCAGATTACTGCGGAAAGTGTGGCGTTCTGCCGATTGTTGGACAGCGTCTACCGGGATCTCGGCTTTACCGAAGTCAGCGTCAAATTTTCGGATCGTCCGACGGTGCGGGCCGGTTCGGACGAAGTTTGGGACCGGGCCGAAGCCGCATTAAAGGCGGCCGTCACTGCCGCCGGCCTGCCCTATCACCTAAATCCCGGAGAAGGCGCGTTCTACGGCCCCAAAATCGAGTTCGTCTTACGCGACGCCATTGGTCGGGATTGGCAGTGCGGCACGCTTCAAGTTGACTATGTGCTGCCGGAACGCCTGGACGCCTCTTATGTCGGCGAAGATGGTGCTCGGCATCGCCCGGTTATGCTCCACCGGGCCATTTTAGGCTCGATGGAACGCTTCATCGGAGTATTGATCGAGCATTACGCCGGTCGATTCCCGCTCTGGCTAGCGCCGGTTCAGGTGGTGGTTGCCACCATCACCAACGATGCCGACTCTTACGCCGCCGACGTGGCCGCAGCGTTCAAGCAAGCCGGGTTGCGAGTCGCGACAGATACGCGCAACGAGAAAATTAACCTCAAGGTTCGGGAGCATAGCCTACAGAAAATACCCGTTCTGGTTGTGGTCGGCAATCGTGAAGCCGAAAGCCGGTCGGTGGCGTTGCGTCGCTTGGGCGGCAAAGACCAAGAGGTGCTTGCCCTGGACGCGGCAATCAATAAACTACGCGATGAGGCACGATCCCCGGCAGGGGATCGGGCGGCGGCAGTTCCGTTCTGAGGACTATACTGATGATGGTCCTCGCAACCCAACGAGGGAGACGTTTCCATAGCCAGACTACCGAGTGAAGCCCAACCGACCCGCGACGGCCCCCGGGTCAATCGGGAAATCAATGTCCGGAGCGTCCGTCTGGTCGATGCCCAGGGCGAGATGGTGGGGATCGTCATGATCCGCGATGCCTTGATCGCCGCCGAGGAGGCTGGATTGGATCTGGTCGAGGTCGCGCCCAACGCCGACCCGCCGGTCTGTAAGATTCTCGATTACGGCAAGTATAAATACGAGGCCCAGAAAAAAGCCAACGAAGCGCGCAAAAAGCAGAAGATCATCGAAGTCAAAGAAATCAAGATGCGACCCAACATCGATGATAATGACTACGAGGTCAAAATGCGCAGCGCGCGCCGGTTCATCGAGGAGGGCGACAAGGTTAAAGTGACCATGCGCTTCCGTGGCCGCGAAATGGCGCACCAGGACTTGGGCATGAATGTGCTGGTCCGGGTTCGCGATGAGCTGGAAGCGGTGGCTAAGGTCGAGCAGATGCCCAAGGTCGAAGGCCGGCAGATGATTATGGTGTTGGCGCCAAAATAGCGACCAGCCTCCCGCCCAACCGTCCAGCCGGGAATTGCCGCTTTCCCGGCTGGAGTGGCCTGCTGTGGCGGGGGTGGTCAGTTTTTCCAGGCCATGGGGTGCCCTGGGAACGCGGGCATCCCTGCCCGCTTTTTTTTGTCCGAGCCCAACGCCGTTCAAAGACCCGCGCGAGCCTTGATCCTTGATGTTGACTCATCAAGGCTGCCCTCAGACGCCGGGCGGGCGCATCCGCGCCCTTGGCTTCGCGCGCATGGGCGCGCGGGGCCGTCGTCGCGGCCCGATACCGGCAGTGTGTCATCGTTATAGCTCGCCGGTATGACT
>CAIXKV010000161.1 GCA_903920145.1 uncultured Rhodospirillales bacterium | reverse complement strand
TCGGGCCTTGATGGTGACTCATCAAGGCTGCCCTCAGACGCCGGGCGGGCGCATCCGCGCCCCCTAGAGTCCACACACTGGGGCTTCGCGTCCACGAGGACGCGGGGCCGCCGTCGCGGCCACCGGCGATGTGTCAGTATCAGGGCTCGCCGGTATCAGAGGATCGAGAGCAAAAACGGTCCCAGCCAGAAGTTGTTGGGAGTTCAGCTTCACCGCAGCATTACAAAAGCGGTAGTTTTGGATATTGCAAATGGCTAGATGACAAAACAAGACGTCCAAAATCGAATATCGCTGATACACAACCGAGAACTCATTTTGCATACGCTACCAATCCGTCGACAACTATCGCACAGAGAGATGTCAATAGTTATACATATTTAATAACTGTTTCTCATATCCATACAAACAGCGACACAAACACGATTATTAACCAAGATACCCAGAATACAGAAGGCACGTCCAATGACGTGGAAACCGCCAAGAGACTCTATCTGGCCGCCGCACGTCAAGTCTTTGAAACTGTTCAATTCAAGGCTCTTAATAATCTTGGAGATGACGTATTTGAGCTTATACTCGCGATCAAGCCATTTCCACTGAACGCTAGGGAACATTTTGAAGCCAAGAATAGGCTTCTCGACAACATTGAAATAGAAAACCCTCAATTTTCCGGTTATTTTTCCCTTGAATTAAAGGACTTAGGCGATGAGTCCTGATGATTTTATAAAAACAGCCGGCGAATGGATTGAAGATTCAGAAGAGTGACACCAACGCCGTCACGCTGATTACGATTTGTCGACTCCTTTCACGGCCGATGACGCCGATCAGGTGGTCGAAACGTGCAAAGGCATCCTGAGGGGGTGATGCCGCCCCCCCATCGGCTGCCCCCCAGACCCAACTACGACGGCGGTACCGCCCGGCGGCCTAATTTGGTCAGGCGGTACATGCGCCCGTTGCCCTGGTCTGGTGCCACCAGTTTTTTCCCGATTAGCCCTTCGACCAGAGCATAGGGAAAGCGCGAAGAGATTTCGCGACCATCGCTCTCGTAGATTTTCATGTCGGCGCCGCTGGCGTCTTTTAATATGATTTCATGACTGGTAAAATCATCAAGAATGTATGATCCGGCATGTTTTGCCAAAAGTACCAACAGACCCGTCGAATCCATTTGATCTTTCTCCGTGTTAGCCATGGCGACAAACAATACGCGCGATCCTGGTCTCTGTCACCATCCAAGAGACGGTCTGGAAGTCAGCCCCCTCTTCAACGCATGAAATCGGTGCTCGTGGTGACCTGCATCCCCCGGTTAACCAGATCGCGGACGAATTGAGCGGCAAGAGCCGCAAAATCAGGGCCGCCGGGAAAGGATTGAACCGGGCTTGAGCAATCGTCGAGGAAGACCAGTTTACGAATGTGCTCGGGAGCCAGCGCATCGGCCAGATCACTAACAGTAGCCCGGACACAGTGAGACTTCGCCTCGCCAGCCACCAGCACCCGATCCGCGCCCTCGATAAATTCCAACATCTCGAGGTTGGCCCCGGTCGCAGGATCGTCGGGGTCTTCCACCTCGGCCCGGAAGGCACTGTAATGCTCGGTGCCGGGATTGGTGCCCTTAGTGATGATGGAAAGGGGCGAAGCGGCGGCGTCGGCCCAGCGCAGCAGTGCCGCCATCAAGCCCGGATGAACCGCATGGCCAGGAGTGCCGATCAGGCAATGGGGCGGCCAGATGGTCAAGGGAAAATTCCCCTTTCGCGCCAGCTCCTGCACATAGAACTTGGCATAGTCCTGCATGGCAGGGTTGCGGGAGCGCCAACGCCCGGCCTCGACATCGGCCACCGAAATCGAGGTGAAGGGCGGCGGCACGGCGCCGTCCATATCGACCCACCATACCGGGTTGGCCACATGATACAGGTGATGACTGTCAAGCGTCACCTGGATGTGATCGATTTGGCGCCTAAGACGATCAACCAGGGCTGCCAATCGCACCATGTCGGCGTCCGCCCCCGGAACCGCCAGAGCGCCAGCGCATGGACCATCGCAGAAATCACGCTGCGGGTCGATAATGAGCAAACGGAGGGACGTCTTTGATGACATGGGAACTCCTGTGGCGGAAGGGCTCCTGTAACGGATAACGGGTACCGCAATGCGGGACGGTGGTTGCCAACCCGCCCTGCACCCGGTTAGCGTAGAGGAAGCCGGCGCCCGGCACCAGAACGGATTTTTGGGGGGCCGCTTTGGGGGATGCCATCGTGATTCTGACTCCCGCTCTTTCGGGCTGGCGCATGCCGGCAGAATGGGAACGCCACAGCCGCTGCTGGATGGCATGGCCGTGTGATGCCGGGTCTTGGCATAAGGGCCTGGACGAAATCCGCACAGCTTATGCCGAAGTCGCGCGAGCTATTGCTGTCCGCGAGCCTGTTACAGTTTTTTGCAATCCAGAAGATGCTGTTGACGTCTCTCTCGCCTGCGGCGGTGGGATTCAGGTCTTGCCGCTAGAGATTGGTGATCGCTGGTTGCGTAATACCGGACCATTATTTCTTTTAGACGATTATGGCGGAGTCTCTGGTGTTCAAAGATTCGAAAACACCCCCTCCTCTTCACAGCTGCCGATCGATACCACACTCGCGCGGCGGGTGCTGTCTCACTTGGGCCTGCCATGCTTTGACGGGCCACAGGCCTTGGAAGGAGGCGCCATCGCAACAGATGGCGCTGGCACCGTGCTGGCCACCGAGCAATTTTTTCTGAATCCCGACCGCAGTCCCCATGCGAACCGCGACGACGTCGAAGCCTTGTTAAAAGCCTACACTGGGGCCCGCACTATCATTTGGCTGGGCCAGGGCTATCAGGATGATCGAGCCGGAGGGCATGTGGACGAAGTTGCCCGCTTTGTTCGACCGGGCGTGGTCGTGGCCTTAACCACACCAGACTCTCATGATGGAAATTTTGCCGCCCTGCACGACAACCAGGAGCGGTTGAAAAAAGCGCGGGACGCCTTGGGACGATCCCTCGAAATCATTCCAATCCGCCAACCGGCCCGACGTGATCATGGCGGCAGACGCATGACCCTGTCTTATACAAGTTTCTATATCGGCAACGGCCAAGTCATCATGCCTGGATTTGAAGACTCGGCGGACCAGGGAGCCTACCGAACCCTTCGCCGAGCGTTCCTCAATCGAGAAATCGTCCAGATTCCGGCTCTTGATATTGTTGCTGGCGGCGGTGGCAGCATCCATCGGATGACCTTGGAACAACCGGCCCCAGTCCCGATTCCTTATGACCCTGTGATTTGATCGGTATCGGTCTTGCGACCCCAGCCCCGCGCCCCATACGCACGGAGCCAAGGGCGGGCTCTCGGACGCGCCCGCCCGGCCTCCGAGGGCCGCTTTCATGGGTCAACTTTAAAGCCTGGTGGTATGATTTGGACTCGACGAGCCATTGGACCTAAAAAATACACCCAAGCTTACTAGAAATAGAATATCTTTAATTTCTTAAAGATCGATCAGATCGCATAACCCTGTTAAATAACTCTCGTGATATTCCCATACTCGATACGATTTCTTCTTTTGATTCTCCCAAACTATGCCGACGAACAATCTCGGCATTAAAAACCATTTCAATATTCTTTCTTTCTTGTTGACGTTTAGCCTTCTGTTCTACAATTGCTTTCCAAGCATCAAGCGTCATTCAGGTTCTCCTCACCCCACGTTACCAACGGCAGGAATCCACCACCAACACCCTAGTCTACCCAATTACCGATGAGAACAAAAGAGTCTTGGCTCTTCCTAAGTTCCGGGAGGCGGTGTTTGCTGGGAAAAGAAAGGGCTAACCATGGCGACCTGGGGACGCAGACATCTGATGAGCCACCACCCTCGCCCCATTTGATAAATGACCACTAATTCCATTGATGGCGTCTGTGATGAGGTTGAGGAGCCGGATATAGTCTGCGCGATGCCAATTTCCTCCTGGGCAACCAAGGTCTACCGCTGCGGTTAAGAGTCTGTCCGGAAAGTTCTTTTTGCTTTGCCTAGCCTTCCGACCGTGAGCCGAACTGAGGCGATGCGAAGGAATGCCAGGGCTTTCCGATTGAGGTTTTCCCAGTTTTTTGCCAGACGTCGGCATCGGTTGAGCCAAGCGAAGGTCCGTTCGACGATCCATCATTTGGGTAGCACGACGAACCCTTTGGTTTTTTGGTCAGATCGCTTGACGATCTCGACCTGCACCTGGGCCGGAATCCGCGAGGAGTTAGGAGAACGGGCGGAACGTGTCCACAGCGGCAGTAGGTTCGACGGAAACCAGAGGAACGGGGAGTATAATACAAAATCATATACTCAACTTTCCGGGACGAACTGGGATGCGATTGCAAAACGAATGGGGATTGATCCATATTGCTTTTCTTGAGCAGAAAGGGAAAGCAGCTGCGGAATGGTGGCTCCCCGACCCCCTTCTCAGGAGTTCGACGGGGTCGAGTGTGCCAAATCGTGCCAAAAAAAGCCAGGGCGGTATGGCTCGGCATCGAGCGCCACCCTAACCTCTTGATTCTGGCGGATGGGGTGGGATTCGAACCCACGGTGAGCTTGCACCCACGCCGGTTTTCAAGACCGGTGCCTTAAACCGCTCGGCCACCCATCCTTGCCCTGTGACGCAACAACGCGGCCCCTATCTCTTGGGCCGTTCGCGCAGGCCTTGGGTCTATCGCCGTTTTAGACATGCTGTCAAGTGGCAGCAAAACACCTTTGGGGGCAGGGATCGGAAAAAATACTGTAATGGAGTTGCTTCTTCAAAATGTTCGAAGAGGCTGGTTCGGTACCGACGGTTAGGGCATACTCCAAGCCGGTCCAAGCCGTTGGTTCGGCTGGGGTGGTCGGTTGGTGCTGCCGGCGTCTTTCTCGTTCCCTTCCAGCGATAAAATTTCAGCGAAAAAAGCCTTGCCTGATCCTGACGACGTTTCTCACCCCACCGACGACGCTGCCGCCCACCCGGAGCCTGATGCCGGCTATAGCGGAGCCTATGACCGATCGATCTCGCCTTACGACGAGATGGTGACCGGTCAAAAGCGCATGCGACCCCATTGGAAACAGTTCCTAAGCAGCCTTGGCCCGATCCATCCCGATCGCATGGTCGAGCGTTGGGAAGGGGCGCGGCGTTTGCTGCGTCAAAACGGCGTCACTTATAATATCTACGGGGATCCCCAAGGAATCGAGCGGCCCTGGCCGTTGGACCTGATCCCGTTGCTGATCACCGGAGACGAGTGGAGCCGCATCGAAGCTGGGGTCATCCAGCGAGCGCAATTGCTAAACGCTCTCCTCAGCGATCTGTACGGACCTCAAACCCTGATCCGTTCCGGTCGCCTGCCGGCCTCTTTGATCTACGCCGACCCGTCATTCCGCCGCCCTTGCCACGGCCTGCCGGTTCCGGGAGGGCGTTATCTCCATTTCTACGCCGTGGATCTGGCGCGAGGCGGGGATGGTCGGTGGTGGGTGTTGGGAGATCGCACCAATACGCCGTCGGGTGCGGGCTATGCCCTGGAAAACCGCTCGGTGGTCGGCCAGGTGCTTTCAGAGACCTACCGTTATTGCCAAGTCGAACGACTGAATCCCTTCTTTATTGCGTTCCGGGAGGCTCTTTCGGCGCTGGCGCCAGGGCCTGGGGCGCCTCGAGTCGTGCTGCTCACACCCGGCCCCTATACCGAGACCTATTTCGAGCACGCCTACTTGGCCCGCCACCTGGGAATTACTCTGGTCGAAGGCGAAGATCTGGCGGTGCGTGACCGGCGGGTATTCCTCAAGACCCTATCCGGTCTCGAGCCGGTCAATGTCATCCTTCGCCGACTGGATGACGACTTTTGTGACCCCCTGGAATTGCGGGCCGATAGCTCGCTTGGGGTCGCCGGATTGCTGCAAGCCGTGCGCGCTGGAAATGTGGTGGTGGCGAACGCCCTGGGCAGCGGCTTGATGGAATCCATGTCCTACAAGTCGTTCCTCCCCACCTTGTGCCGGCATGTTCTGGGCGAAGAGTTGCAATTGCCGAGTTTAGCCAGTTGGTGGTGCGGGCAAGAGGCCGAATTAGCGTTTGTTCTGGATCGGCTGGATCATCTGGTGATCAAAGGCGCCAATCGGGATGTGGTCCTAGACCCGATTTTCGGCGCCGACCTGTCCGCCACTGAGAAAGACAAGCTCCGGCAACGCCTGCGCCAACGGCCTTGGGACTATGTGGGCCAAGAGCAAATCACCCTGTCCACAGCTCCGGTCTGGCAAGAGCAAGGGCTTCAGGCCCATCATGTGGTGTTGCGCGTGTTCGTCGCCGCCACGGCCTCCGGTTACACAGTGATGCCGGGCGGCCTGACCAGAGTGGCCCCCGAGCCCGGTCGCCTCGTGGTGTCGATGCACAGCGGGGGGGGTAGCAAAGATACCTGGGTGATGCCATCCGAGCGTCATCAGGAACCCATCAATTTCCGGGCTTCCAACGCCCGCACCGACCAACGTCCCATCGAACCGAAAGCGGGCGAGATCCGGCCCATGGCCGGGGATCTGCCCAGTCGAGTTGCCGATGGCCTGTTCTGGCTTGGCCGATATGCCGAACGCTGCGACGGTGCGGTTCGGCTTCTGCGCGGCACCTCGACCCGACTGATCGAAGGGGACGTGCCCGGAGCCAGCGACGAATTGGGCGCTTTGCTGCGTCTATTGGTCTGGGGCGGCATGATCCCTGCTGAATTGGGCTCGGGAGAAGCTTCAACTCGAGAGATTCTCCCGGCATTGCGGGCCGCTATTTTCGACCCCGACCACCCCACCAGCCTGCGAGCCAATGTTCAACGGGTCTATCGGGCCGCCCACAGTGTGCGGGATCGATTGTCTCGCGATATGTGGCGGGTCATGGTCCAGATTGACCGGGGCAGCCACCTTCCCGAAGGCGCTCCCGAGGGGGTTGCGGTCCTGGAACCTCTGGACGAAATGGTCACCAGCCTCTCCGCCTTGTTCGGACTGGAACAGGAAAGCATGACTCGCGGGCCAGGCTGGCGCTTTCTGACCATGGGTCGACGCCTGGAGCGGGCCTCCCGCATGGTCGGCATGATGCGCGGTTTACAAGTCGCCGATGTTCTATGGGCGGACGAGGACCGGCAGGATGCGACCCTGGAAGTCATGCTGGAACTGGCCGAAAGCTTCATGACTTACCGTGCCCGTTACTTCGCGACTCTGCAACGCAGCCCGGTGCTGCACCTTTTGCTGGTCGAACCCGAAAATCCGCGCTCTCTGGCCTTTCAGCTCACCTTACTGCGAGATCGGTTGGCGGAGCTGGCAGAAGGCACCCAACGACGCGCCCCCACCCACAACCCAACTGCAACCGCCCTACGGATTGTCGAAGCCGGCTTGACTTCGCTGGCACAGCCTGAACTGGTGCGCAACCCGATCCTGTTGCGAACCGCTCTTGATACTCTGGCAGCAACCCTGCCGGAGGTCTCAAACCATTTGGCCCATGCCTTTTTCAGCCATGCCTTCGCCCGATCGGCCTGACCGCCCCACCGCACCGCCGGCATCCGACGCGGCGGTTCGCTATCGCGCCCGACACCGGACTCGCTATGACTATGGCGAGGACGTGCCGGTGTCCCATCACCTTGTCCATTTGGCAACCCGCAGCCATCCCCGCCAACGCTGCCGGCGGAGCCTGCTGACCGTCTCTCCGGCTCCGGCGGTTCGTTGGGACTTTAAGGATTACTTCGGCAATCCCGTATCTTACGTGGCAGTGCAAGAGCCCCACGGCTGGCTGGATGTTGCCAGTGACCTTGAAATCGAAGTTCGCCCGCCGCCCTTCGCCGCCACGGAAACCCCCCCTTGGAACGAGTTGCGCCCGTTGGCACGGGCCTTGGCTGGAGCCGATGAAGCCACCGCCATTGGGCAATTTGTGTTTGATAGCGCCCTGGTCAAAACCACACTGGACTTGGCCGACTACGCCAAGCCGTCCTTTCCCGCAGATCGACCGATCGGGGAAGCGTTGATCGATCTGAATCGACGCATCAATAAGGATTTTGCCTTCGATCCCACCGCAACCACGGTGTCGACGCCACTAGCCGAGGTGCTCGCCAAGCGCCGAGGCGTCTGTCAGGATTTTGCTCACCTGTTTATTGGCTGTCTGCGGGCTCTTGGCTTGCCGGGTCGCTATGTCAGCGGTTATTTGCGGACATTACCGCCGCCGGGACGTCCACGGCTGGTCGGCGCCGATGTCAGTCACGCCTGGGTTTCGGCGTGGTGCGGCGGGAATCGTTGGCTTGACTTGTGCCCAACCAACGGCCGGTTGGTGGATGCCGACTTTATCACCATCGCCTGGGGTCGGGACTTTGACGATGTCAGCCCGGTGCGAGGGGTGATCTTCGGAGGCTCTCACCAGAAGCTTCTGGTTGAGGTGGATGTCGAGGTGATCACCCCGTAGGCGCTAGAACCCCGTAAAGACACAACCTTGCGAGAGACAGGGGGGGGCCTCAACGCCAAGCCCGAGCGCGGGCGAGACGCCCGCGCTCTCAGGAAGGCCCAGCTCAATCGCAACCGTCCCGCCTCCCCACCCCCCAATCAGTGTCCGACCGCCCCCAGCCCCGAGCTATCCCAATGGACCCGTGTTGGCGTCTCAGGAGACGATGACACAGTCGTCATAGCCGCCAGATTTTCGGAAAGACCTGTTCCCGGTTCGGGATAGACCGCGACTCGGGGGGCCGCTTCACCACAATGAACCTGCAATTCGACAGGATGCAGCAACGAACCTGCCCCATCGTGACGATAAACCTGGGCCGCATGATAGGCCGGGCCACAGGTTCGGGCGATCAGGGCACTGGCTTCTTCTGGCGTGTTCAGCCATTCGCTAGTGCGGACGGTAAACACCACAGGCGGCGTTGAAGACTTGGCCCCCGTGGCGACCTGAGCGACGGCGGTATCCGGCCACAGATAAGCCGATTGATCCAGGGGATTATCCAACGAAATCGCCTGATAAACCGGCTCTGAACAGGCCGTGAGCCCCAGCAAGACATAGGCCGCCCCGACTCCGGTGACGGAGGAGCGGAGCGAGAACCGGGGGGAAACTCGGGAAAAGGCGGAACGGTATCCTAACATCGTCGTCTTCACTCCCTTTTAGAGGGCCCGGCGGCAACCGCTAACCGAAAAGCCGATAGAAAGACCCGCATCATTGTTATCCAGCGTCATAGCCAGCGTCTATGACATTCTATTGCGGTTGTTGGACCGGCTGTTGAGCCTTGAGATAGGCGATCAGAGCCGCACGCGAGCCGCCGTCCCGAATGCCCATAAATGTCATCTTGGTTCCGGGAACCACCGTTTGAGGCGCTGCCAAAAAAGCATCCAGTTTATCTTCAGTCCACACGATGCCGGAGTTGCGCATGGCCGCCGAATAAACGTAGCCGGGCGCAGTCGCCGCCGGCCGTCCCACCACACCGGCCAGACCTGGCCCGACGCGATTTTGACTGAAGGAGTGACAGGCAACGCAAGACCCCCTGAATACGGCCACGCCCTCCTCCCCCGCCTGCGCCGGAACCGCCGAAATCAACACCGTCAGCGCCAACGTAATCACCCCTGCTCTCAACATCTCAACCGCTCCTTGACACTCTATTTCCACTCGATTCGGTCATCCACACGAAAATACACGAAAAAAAAGGAGCGCCCGCGAAACGTCCCTTCGCGCCGCTCCACCTTACCCTGCCTTGCTTACCATCGCCCGAGTTGCGCCGAACGCGCCCTCCTCCAGGACATTTAAACCCGGATATTCACAATCCCACCGCGCCCTCCGGCGGCAGTCCTGCTGTTTTGGGCGTTTAAGACACCAGCTTGGGTATCGGTCGCGCTTCCTCCCTGGTTCCGGGTTCGACTGGATCCCGAAGAATCCGAACTGCCCACCGCCTGCGCCGCCAAGGTGGTCTGGGTGCGGGTCTGGAGCGTGACGTTCTGCGCCACCAGAGTCGCCGCGTTCACCGCCGCCGACGTCTGAGGAGGGGGAGGTGGCATGGCTTCTCTGACGACCGGCGTCATGAGATAATTGCCGATGTTCATGCTAACTAAGGTAACAGTTTCCCGCTAAAGCTTCAAGGATGAGCAATGCTGACACGCACGTTTATTCTACAATGCCCTTAGCTTTCATATTTTCGTCATCCCCTCAAGCCTTGTTTCGCCTTGCCGATATCATACCATCGGGCCTTGATGGTGACTCATCAAGGCTGCCCTCAGACGCCGGGCGGGCGCATCCGCGCCCCCTAGAGTCCACACACGGGGCTTCGCGTCCACGAGGACGCGGGGCCGCCGTCGCGGCCCGAGGACCGGCGATGTCAGTATCAGGGCTCGCCGGTATCATCCCGTTCGGTGCGTCGGTATGATGGATTCCGATCGGTGCAAACTGGTATGAGTTTGACGGATATTCCGGGCATCAGTCCGGTCTTGAAGGGCAAGAGGATCGCTTGGCATGCTCTCGAAAAAGGCTAAATACGGCTTAAAGGCCCTTCTTTATCTTGCCGATCAACCAGAGAGCAGGATTGTATCGATCACTGATATTGCGACAAACGAGCGTATTCCGAAGAAATTTCTCGACATGATCTTACTTGAGATGCGCAATGCTGGGTTGCTCTCCAGTCGTAAAGGCAAGGGGGGCGGGTACAGTTTAGCCTTGCCGCCAGAGAAAATTTTTATTGGAACCGTGATCCGACTGTTGGATGGGCCGTTGGCACCAGTTTCTTGTGTCAGTCAGACGGCTTATCGGCGCTGTGATGACTGTATCAGTGAAGAAGCCTGTCGTATTCGCCAGTTGATGGGGAAAGTACGAGAGGCAACGGCGGGGGTGCTTGACTCAACGACGTTGGCAGATATTAGCCGGCATGTTGGTTTTCAAGACCTCCAATTGAGCTATGATATTTAACTCTGTTAGGGCTTGGGGGTTTGGCCGGGCGCGTGGTTGTATCTCATACCGGCGCGCTTTGATGTTAACCTATTAAAGCGGCTCTCATGCCATCAAGGCTCGATGGTATCAGTGTCATGGCTCGCCGGTATCACTGCCAGAAGAGAGGTCGCCGATGTCCAGTCCCGCCGAAGCCCTTGCGACTTTGAACCGCATCCGGCAGTGCCCAGACGGCAGCTTGCTGTCGCCGGAGGAAACGGCCGTCCGGTTGGGGACGCCCGTCGAAGTGGTTCGGGCGGCCATCGAGAAGGGGCGTTGGGGGTGGCAGATTCAGTTGGGATTGTTGGAGTACAGCCACCGACACGGCATTGCCACCCACGAATCCTTTGCAATCCACAATATCGAGCTGACGAATTATTGTAATCTTCAATGCTCATATTGCCCACATCACCGTATGGCGAGGCCGAAAGGCCATATGTCGGCTGAAATTCTGGCAAAATGTCTCGAACACTATGTGCGTCGTCCAGGTCTGCCGCGTTTGGTGATCCATCATTTCGGTGAGCCGTTGCTTCATCCCGAATTGGAAGCTCGCTTGACCCAGATCGCCCAAGCGGGCGTCGACATTCAGATGAGCAGCAACGGCCTGCTGCTTCAAAAGAAGCTGCCGATCCTGCTTGCGATCCCCTGTCGCATCTTCATCACCTTGTCCGTTCACCAGTGGGCTGACCAGGGGCCCGAAGCCTATTTCAAGGCGCTGACTGACTGGCAGGCCCAAGTCGCCGGCAGTAATCTAACCATCACCCAAGCGTTCAATGTTTCGCAAACCCAATTCCACTTTCACGCCTGGACCGGCGGACGCGAAACCGAATGGGACTATGCCAGCCACTGCGATTTTCTGCGCAACAACATGGGCAGCGTCTTGTGGAACGGGGACATGGCGAGTTGTTGTCTAGATTGTGATGGCGAGAGTGTCTTCGCTAACATGACCGACGTCACCGCCGCCAACGCCTCCACGCGCCCCTGGCGCGGCTGCCGGGGCTGCGACATTCCCGGCCATCGGGGCTACCGGGAGTGATACCAACGGCCCCAGACAATGATCCGTGCCGTTGGTATCGGCGGCGACCGCCGCCGCCGCGCCCCCATGGCGCGAAGCCAAGGGCGCGGATGCGCCCGCCCGGCGTCTGATACCGGCGAGCCCTGATACTGACACATCGCCGGTCCTCGGGCCGCGACGGCGGCCCCGCGTCCTCGTGGACGCGAAGCCAAGGGCGCGGATGCGCCCGCCCGGCGTCTGAGGGCAGCCTTGA
>CAIXKV010000160.1 GCA_903920145.1 uncultured Rhodospirillales bacterium | reverse complement strand
GGCGGGCGCATCCGCGCCCTTGGCTTCGCGCGCATGGGCGCGCGGGGCCGCCGTCGCGGCCCGATACCGGCGATGTGTCAGTATCAGGGCTCGCCGGTATCATACCATCGGGCCTTGATGGTGACTCATCAAGGCTTCAAGGTGCGGGAGGTCGGGCGCAGTCGGAGGTTCGGTAAAGCGTGGACTTGTTACCGACGATGAAGGCGGGCGGCGCGTCGGGCGGTGATCTGTCGCTCCCGAGCAGCGCGAATGGAATCCCGGCATTACTCAGCGTCGCGCAGAGCCCCTCGCTCAATACGCGGTCGACCAGCGCCTTCCGGGCCGTCTCACGCCTCTGGTAATCGAGATAAGGGTTGGCGAGAAATGCAATATTCAGATTGACCATCTTCCGACCCGCCGCCATCGCGATGGCCGCATCCTGTTTCGAATCGGTCAGAAAGAGATCGTCCGGCCGCGAGTTCGCGAGCACCCGCCGATAGAGGGAGAAATCAAAGTCTTTCTCCATTGGCGCTGGATAGACAAGGAGAAAGACCGGACGCACGGCGCGGTGTGCTGGGAGAAGCGCCAGACAAAGGGCGGCCATCGCTGGCACAGCCCAGCGTCGTAGCCTGTTCGAGCGTCGGACCCAAACGGCGATAAGCGACCCAAGCGAGATCGGCAGCGTTGCCGCGAAAAGAAATTGGAAATGATGAACTGGGATCGGAAGAAGCCAGACCCCAAAGAAGATCCGTACTCCGTGAAAAATCATCGCAACAATGAACAGGACTGTGCAGGACAAGACGATTGACCGAGTCACACTCCACGCGGGCGACCGCCGCGACAGCCACCAAGCGGCGGAAACGAGCGTGATTGTGTCGAAGCACAGGAGGTGCAGCGAAATCCCGTTCCTGAAATCGCTCGGTGCCCAAGTGGCGGGGACCGCATTGATTTGCACCAAGCGATCGGTTGCGATCAGCGGGCCCAAAAATGGTGTGGCGACGACGCTTGCAGCACAAGCCGCTATCAAGAACCAAGCCAATTTCGACCGGAGACTGCCCGAGCCGACGCAAGTTTGATGCGCCATCGCCCCACCGAGCGCCAAGAACGGCGCCGGATGAATGAGAAAGACTCCGCCAAGCGCCACGCCGGAGCGGAGCCCTCCGGCGACGGATTCCTTTTTTGTAGCCCATAACGCCGCAGCCAAAAGTGCGGTGAAACCCGCCGATGACGGCATCCCCGTCCGGGAGAAGCTGGGGAAAAGGAAGTCCTTCCCGCCGATTCCAAGCGCGAAGGCAAGAAGAACGAACGCCCAAAAGGCGGCGTTCTCACCATCGCAGCGTTTGACCAAGCGATGAAAAAGCACCAGCGCGGCGCCATTGATCAAGGGGCCCGCGATGGCCAGAGCCTTGAACAGGGAAAGACCGGAGACATAGGAGATCAAAGCCAGAGCCACCGGAAAACCCGGATTGTACCAGCGGAATTCGCCGAGACTATTCGGGTCGCCGAACCAGTCGCCATCCAATAACCCTTGCGCCATTCCGATGTCGCGTAGGGAATCCGGCGACAAGTACATGCCGGGCTGCGGCCCGGCGAGATTGGCATAAAGACCGGCGGCTACCAGAGCGGTGGTCAGAAACAACACGAAGTGGTCGTAGAAACGCGGGTTACTCAAGGCATCGCCCCCGTCAGCGCCTAACAAGGCCATTCCATGCCGCCTTATCCAGAATTCTCCAGTTGGACGGCCCATCCGCCCATCTTCGGACGTATAATACCCTCGAGCCTTGATGTTGACTCATCAAGGCTGCCCTCAGACGCCGGGCGGGCGCATCTGCGCCCTTGGCTTCGCGCGCATGGGCGCGCGGGGCCGTCGTCGCGGCCCGAGGACCGGCAGTGTGTCATCGTTATAGCTCGCCGGTATAATACCGTATAGTGCCCTCGCCAAGAACGCCGGGAAAAGGGAAGGCTCTCTGTGCCAACGAAGGGCGGAGTCAAGGCTTGATGCTGGAATCCATCGCCTCCCTTTGCGATGATCCTACGGTCGCGTTGCCCAATATGGCAACTTGATTCAGAGCTGGTAAAATGAGCTGAGTGTCTGCTGCGCTGGAGTCCATAGGAATGTTGTTCGTTAGCGCTACTCTACCTTTCGCGAAGGGGGGCTCACCGTTCCGGATGAACGCAGAAGACCTGCATAGTCTGGTTAGATTTCTCTCCAATCGTGCAGTGCCCAACAAACACGCCCAGTCATTGATATTGCAGCTACCGAAGGTGGCGCAAGGTGTATCAGCCGCTGATTGGCAGGCGCCGGTTCAGGTTGTGAGGGTGTTTCGTGACTTCATTTTATCAAGAATTGATGAAGCATTGCAGAATATTTATCGAAATCATTTGGAGCGCCTGTGCGTGCCACTTGGCTTATCACAGGCGGAACGCATTGAGTTGCTGCGGCCAGTCGAACCAACTGCGTGGCAACTGATCGATACGATCGACTGGCAAGCGATGGCCGATTGGCTCGGCCTGGGTGACGGCCCGCAAGGCTGCCTCGCTCGTCTCTCTGCCTTACCTTTGTCGAAACCGGCAGTGACATTTACTACCAGCTACCTTTGCAACGCCCGTTGCGCCCATTGCAGCAATTTTTCAGGACCGACCCGGCGTGAGCCGCACCTTTCATTAGAGAGAATGTGTGCTTTAATTGCCGAAATGCCTCAATACGGGCTGGAACAGCTGAGGATTACCGGCGGCGAGCCCTTTATTTATTTTGAGGAATGCCTTGATCTGGTTCGCGCTGTCCGGGCGGCTGGACTGCGCAAGATCGCCTTCATGACAAACGGTTTTTGGGCCAAATCGCGGAAGGCCGCCGTGGATGCCCTCTTTAAGTTGCAAAACGCTGGATTTAATCCCGCCAATGGCGATAGCATCACTTGCAGCGCCGGATGGTTTTACACTGAATTCGTCGATCCAATTCGGATTGGATTCTTGGCTGACGCCTATCTTTCGCTTTTTGGCCGGCGGATAGAGGTGCGGCTCAAGGAGGATCGCCATGATCCAAGCGGGGCCGAGGCGGCTCGGGCCCAATTGGCCGCAGCAGGCATATTCGATTCGGCGAAAGTCGGCTCGGAGACAATCGCATTGGCGGGCCGGGCTGCTAGTATGTCACCGCAGGGAGAGCTGGAATTGGGCCGGACCTGTGGCAGCGCAATCTCGCTGACCGTGACCCCCGAGGGCACCCTACGCACCTGCTGTGGCTATCATGGCGAAATCGAGGGTTTGTCACTCGCCCCGCCGGGCAATCGCTTAACTTTAGGCGAGTTGATCCGAATCGTCGTCAATGACCCGATCGCCCAGTTGGTGGCGAACAAGCCGGTGCGCGAGTTATTGGATTTCGGCGCCACTCCCCCGCCTTGTGCTGCTCGGGCAGATCGTTGCGGCCCTTGTCGCCATGTGCTGGCCGACCTCACCCGACGGGCTCCTATAGAAGAGCGGCTGTTTCCGCATCAGCGCTATTACCCCTTCTGGTTCCAATCAGACCGAAGTTTTTACCTTTCAGACCTGTAATACCATCGAGCCTTGATGGTGACTCATCAAGGCTGCCCTCAGACGCCGGGCGGGCGCCTCCGCGCCCTTGGCTTCGCGTCCACGAGGACGCAGGGCCGCCGTCGCGGCCCGATACCGGCAGTGTGTCATCGTTATAGCTCGCCGGTATAATACCATGATTTGAAATGTATTTTTCCCGTTCCAGTTTTTCGGCGACTGGGTCAGCATTCGACCCGAGTTCTTTCTCCCGATTCAATTGGTCCCTTCGGTCCAGGCGATGAAGGCTCCAATGCTCAGTGTGCACTCCATCAGGTGGCTAAGTGAGTTGACCTTTTTGCTCTCAGGCCCATCGGTAGGCCAAGTGCGGATCAGGTGATCAAGGCGATCTAGGTCGATCAGGCGTCGGGCTGTGGGGGAACGCCGCAAGCGTTCGATTTGGGCCGAAAATGTCGGTTGAACGTGGGTGAAATGGGCATGCCGCTCTGGGTGTTGGCGTCCCCGCAACCGATTCTCGCTAATGATCGGAGGAACGCCCGCAGCCCGTAACAGCCGCCGGGCTAGAAAACGGGTGGTTCCGTCCCGAAGAAATTGGTCTTCCGGGATGGCGAGGCAAAAATTTATCAGGCGGACATCACCCAGCGCCATACTGAAGTTGAGGCCATGAAGGGATCGCGCGAAACCCATCAGGTCCGCGCGCCAATAGCCTCGATTTCGTTTCAACTGGTGAATGCGGACAGCTCGGCTGTCGCCGGAAAAGACAAATCCCGGATCGTTGCCTTGCTGCCGCATGCGGTGGCAAATATCGAATTCCTCCAGAGCCTGTGGGGTTAACGCGGAAAACGCGGTCAGATCGTCAAATCGATATCGTCCGCCAAACATGGGATTGACAAAATGTCTCTTGACCATGCGGGCCAGACGCCAGGGATGGCCGCCAGACCCCAGCGCCAGTTCACGGGCGAGTTTGAGCCAACGGCCCTGGCGCAACAGGGATATCAAGCTTCGTTCCCCATCCCAGGTCAGCGTGCGATTACCCGGTTGTCCGGTCAGGATCGACGAGGCGCCGAGGGCACGAGCACCCAGGCTTACACCTTCGAACCATGCCCCATGGGCGGGTGTTCGACACGGCACGGCGCAGGCCGTGAGGATGAGCGCGGAATCCGGACGCCAATCGGTATCCGAGGGAGGGGGGTGGAATTCGGCGCGCAGACCAGGAAAGGTTGCAACCAGAGCCTCCACCAGCGAGCGTTCGTCACCATATGTTCCACGGGGCACGGAAACCGGCAAACCGGGTTCGGGAACGGCGGTCAACAGGGTGACCGGCCCCCCTTGAGCGAGAGCGCTAACGGCAACACAGGCGCTGTCGAGTCCGCCGCTGGCCGATATCGGGACGGGCCCCAGGGCGCGCATGCGATCCTTAATCGACTGGTCCAGCAAGTCTCGCGCGGCATCCACATAGGCCCGGTCGTCTTTCAAATAAACCCGGCGCTCGGGATCAAAACGATGACAGTCGATGGTTCGGACCCGATCCGCAGTCATCACCAAGCAGGTGCCCGAAATCACTCTCCGTATGTCGCGGTAGAAGGTTGTCTCAACGTCGCCGATATTCATCGCGAGCAGATCAGCGACATAGCGCTGATCAATCGTCCGCGACACCGATGGCATTGCCAAAAGGCCGCGCAAGGTCGAAGAGAACAAGACAAGATCATTTAGCCGACTGTAATACACCGTCCGCGTTCCCAGCGGATCGCTTGCCATCAGCAACCGGCGGTCAGCATCATGCCATGCGGCAAGAGTGTACTCGCCGAGAAGATGCCCAGGCGCATCCTCGCCCCACCGCTCCACAGCCCGGCATGCCAGCAACCCATCGGGGATGCCATCGGCGCGTTCAAGGTCCAGTGCTTGTGCCAACCGGTACCGATCATCCAGCCGCCCGGCAAAACAGACCCAACCGCGCCCCCCCCAGGCCGGCCACGGCTGGCGTTCTCCAACGTCATCGGGCGTCACCACCCGCTGTCGATGAGCGACTTTCGAAGCACTTGTGTTGATTCTGGTGCAGCGCCCCAATCCGACCTCGTCGGGCGGGGTCGCCAACGAAATTGGCTTGCCATCCGCGCCGGGCGCCAACGCCGCTACACCGGTAAAAGAACTCATTTCACCTCAACGCCTACTCATCGCCCCTCATGACCGAGTCCTCTGTCTAACTAGTACTGTTGCCGGGGGCGCCGTGGTCGGCATTGGGACCTCCCCCTGAACCAGTCCCGTCTTCGGCATCGAGAACATACACTTCGGGACGCCGCCACAACGGTCGGGCGCTCTGTTGATTGTCAAGGACAACCCGTCCGGGGGCTTGTTGTTGATCGACTGTCATGGCTTCAGTCTCCTTTGCTCTTCAGTGGAGTGAAAGCTTTCTTAATTTTCGGTTTTGCGGGTGACAGCTTGCAGATGCACAGCGGTATCATGAGGGCATCCAATTCCGCAAACAAAAATCGCATTGGCTCTGGGCACGGCTCGGACTCCAGGTTAACGCTCATTTCATCTGGAGCCGCGTGAGGAGACAGTGTGTATTCCAACATGCTGATTCTACTCTGGTTTTTATGCTGCCGTTGGTCTTGTTGGCGTGGACGAGGCCAAGGGCGAAGCGACGCATAACCGCCCTGTTTTTGACCCCCGAGCCGGCTCGGTAGCGTGATAAATCGTCGCCGAACGCGACCTCAAGCAGCCAGTGCATGCTTTCGACTCCCCAGTGCCCACGGCAAGCATGGGAGAGCCATTCGATATCCAGGAGTGCCGATGAGATACAAAAACAGTCGTCAAAGGTGCATTTGTCCTTAAATCCTGTTCGATTTGCGATCTTTAATACCGGCGAGCCTTGATAAGTTAATATCAAATTTTAATCGTATCGACCGCTAAATACTAAGTATTTTCCGAATCTTGTCCCCATTATATTATCTCTGTTACCCTATCGATAAGAGTGAAACAGGTGCTTAATTCCTGAATACTATAGATATAATACCATCGGGCCTTGATGGTGACTCATCAAGGCTGCCCTCAGACGCCGGGCGGGCGCCTCCGCGCCCTTGGCTTCGCGTCCACGAGGACGCGGGGCCGCCGTCGCGGCCCGATACCGGCGATGTGTCAGTATCAAGGCTCGCCGGTATAATATCCTAGTATGTATCGGAGAAATGCCATGATGACGTGCGCTAAACATGCACTGATCCAGGCTTGCGCTGCATTCAATTGTAGTCGCGGCACGACATCCGCCGTCTTTAACCTCGCCACGGCTGGACTGGTCCTGGTGGTTCTCTCGGGATGTTGTGGCCCTGGGTGGTTCTGTGAGGGGCACCATCGGCACTGGTAACACTTTCTTAGGAGGTCTTGCTATGCGTCCCTTGACAATCGGAAAGTTACTTTACATTGCCGCAGCGGTAATTCTCTTTATCGGCGGTATTGGGTCGCCGATTATTCCAAGTCCAGGTATATGGGGCCTATTTTGCATTGCGCTTGGGCATTTTTTCGGTGATATGCCAGCCCGCCGGTTCTGGTAATATAGTCGATTCTGGTCAAACGAGAGTCTTTTGAAGATGGACTCTGATGAGCTGACGCCAGGCGGGCGCATGCCGACCACGGATCGACATAGGGATGCCAGAAGATGCTGAACCTTGCGCGCCGCCTTCGGGAAAGGGCTGCGCGATGCCGCCAGGTCACGCGCCCCCAGTTTGATGGTATCGCGAACGAACTTGAAGGACTGGCGCGTGATTACGAAGGGGATGCGGACCGGCTTGAAGCGGCTGCTTCGGACGACTTGAAAAACCCGGTTCGGTAAAGCTGCTCCTTCTCGTCACAACCCTCGAACCAAGGATATTGACACCATGATCAGCCTCAACGATCAACAGATCGACGTGCTCAACGGCCTGATTTCCACCACATTGGACAGCGCCGATGGCTATGGCGAAGCCGCCAAGGATGCCAAGAACCCCCACTTCAAGCATATCTTCAGCGCACGCGCCATGGAACGACGGCAAATGACCGCCGAGCTTCAGGTCGAGGTGCGCGGCCTGGGGGGCGAACCCAGGGACTCTGGCAGCGCGCTAGCCGCTGGCCACCGAATGTTTCTTAACCTCAAGAGCGCCGTCTCCGGCAGAGACCAAGACGTGATCAACGAAGTGGAAATCGGCGAAGACTATATCAAGGCGAGATACGAAACAGCTCTCAAGGAAAACTGCATGTCTGCTTCGGTCAAGGCCGTGATTGCTGAGGCCTATCAGAGGATTAATGCCGAGCATAATGATATCAGCAATCTGAAACGCGCCATTTCAAACTAAACGAGTATAGGAATCATATCGTGCTTGTTCTTATAAACTTAAGCCTAAAATCTAAGTGGCTTTAAAGTTTACTTAATGACAAGGGCTCTAAAATACGATTAAGCTAAAGGTCTTGTCATATCCTGTCATCACCTCATCCGTGATCCTGGCGCCGCTATGCTGTGCTCAGAAGGCCGTTGGCCGCGCTCGGTATCCTTTTGAAAGAGGCTTACCATGAAAAAAACCCATGCCGTGATCGCCGTCTTCACCAGCCATCCCGCCGCAGAAACCGCAGTGAAACAGTTAGCCGCCGAGGGCTTCGCGATCAAGGATATCAGTGTGGTTGGTCGCGGCTATCATACCGAAGAAAAGGTCATCGGTTTTTACAATATTGGTGACCGGGTTAAATTCTGGGGCTCTCATGGTGCTTTTTGGGGGGCTCTTTGGGGCCTATTCTTTGGCGGATTGCTCATCACCCTTCCGGTTTCGGGACAGGTGGTCGTGCTTGGGTCTCTGGCTGTGGCGGTGATTGGCGCCGTTGAAAGCGCCATCGTGGTCGGGGGCTTAAGCGCCCTGGGGGCCGCGCTGTACGGTCTTGGCATTCCGAAGGATAGCATCATTCAGTATGAGGCGGCTGTGAAGGCCGACAACTTTTTGGTGATGGTTCATGGCGACGCGGCGAACATCGTTCGGGCCAAAGAGATTCTCGAGGTCGCCAATCCTTCGCGCATCGATGTGCATGCCGGCGTGACGGATGCTAAGGCCGAAGCTCATCTCGCTCCCGGCACGGTTTGATCGGGCACTCCGAACCCCAGCCAAGGAGTTTCGCCATGCCGGATAACGCTACGCCTGTCCTTCAGTTCCCGCTGTTATTGTCACCAGACGCAATTCCGGGCCTCTTCATCGAGACTCATGCCTGCGATGAGATTGCTATCGGAGAAATGTCCTGCACCAGCACGCTTATCGTGGGAGTTGGTCCCCAAGTGGTTCTGCCCTATTTACGAATCGTCCGCGCGCCAGGAATCGGTGACGTGTCAGCATCAAGGCTGCCCTTAGACGCTAGGTCGCCCAATCTGAAATTCAAGACATTCGACACTGCTGCGGGCGGGCGGGCAACGGTACGCGGCGAGGTCGGAAACCTGCTTTATTATCATCCCTCCGGCCTGTTGAGGGTGTCGGGCTCTAGCGGTGCCGTTCGAGTGCTGTCGGCCAGCGACACTCCCTATGCTTGCGAGGCGGACGAACTGTTCACCTATCGCGTTGCCGGC
Organism: uncultured Rhodospirillales bacterium; assembly: GCA_903920145.1. Lineage (GTDB taxonomy): Bacteria > Pseudomonadota > Alphaproteobacteria > Azospirillales > Azospirillaceae > BOG-933. The sequence goes on along the minus strand of CAIXKV010000160.1, from coordinate 3,926 downwards.
ACGAGGGGCTTTTGAGGGAAAACGGCTTTGAATGATCCGTACCAAACGCTGGGTGTATCGCGAGATGCCAGTCAGGACGACATCCACCGTGCCTACATCAAGCTCGCCAAGCAGCACCATCCAGACCTCAATCCCGGCGACACCGAAGCCGAGGCGCAGTTTAAGATCGTCTCGGCAGCCAACGAGCTATTGTCCGATCCTGGGACACGCGGCCAATTTGATCGTGGTGAAATTAACGCGGACGGACAGGAGCGCCGGCCGCCGCGCCCCTCCTACCGCGATTACGCCGAGAGCGAACATGGCCGTCGCTATGATCGAGAGTCCTCGAAGCCGGGCGAGCCACGACACAACAAATGGACCGCCGAGGCTATTCATGAGATCTTCGGAACCATGTTCAATCATGGAGACCGTTCCAGCGACGACAGTCCCTTACGCGGGCAGGATGAGCGATACATCCTTGCGGCGGACTTTCTTGATGCGGTGAATGGGGCAACCCGCCGGTTGACACTGCCCGACGGGCGCACGCTGGATGTTAAGATCCCGCCGGGAACCGTAAACGGCCAAGTGCTGCGTCTACAGCGTCAGGGGCGCCCGAGCCCGAACGGCGGCACCGATGGCGACGCTCTGATTGAAATTCAAGTGGCCGCACACAAGCACTTCACCCGCCATGGACAAGATATCCGGCTGGTCTTGCCAGTGACCTTATCGGAAGCGGTCCTTGGCGGTTCCATTGAGGTGCCGACCCCAGGCGGCCCGGTGAGGATGCGTGTCCCGGCGGGCTCCGACAGCGGAACCGAACTGCGGCTGCGCGGTCGGGGCGTGTCGGCCTATCGCGGTCGAGCCGCAGGTGACCTGTACGCCACCTTACGTGTGGTGCTAGGAGCCCCGGACGCCGCATTGGAGGCGTTTCTCAGCACTTGGAAACCTGAGCACCCGGCCTATCCACGGCAAGGCATGGAGGCCAGCCTATGATCAGCATCGAGGTTCTGTTCACGCGACTGCCTGGTTTGCACCCTCAAGACTTGGAGCGGTGGATCGTCAATGAATGGGTCCGGCCAGATGGATGCGCTGGCGCCTACGGGTTTCGGGATATTGACGTGGCACGAGTCCGACTCATCCAGGAGTTACGCGATGAGATGCAGATTGATGAAGATGTAATCCCCATTGTGCTATCTTTATTGGATCAACTTTACGCTATGCGTCGCCAAATACGTGATCTTAGTGCCGCGCTTGATCGTGCTGCATCCGATGACGTCCGGCGGAACCCGGCGACGTCAAAGCTGTCCTCGGACGGCAATCAATAGGCTCGCCGGTATCAGGACTCGCTGACGTCAATCGCCTCATCCATCTCATAAGCCCGCGATGCGGGTTGACCAAGCACCGACCAAATATCAAAGGGCGACCGCCCCCCGCCCGGTCGTTTGGCGGTCAGAGTGTCGAGTGTGAAAGGCGTGCCGGCAGGAATGGCGCAAGCCGCGACTAGGCTTTTACGTGCCACCCGCCGGGTATCGATCTCGCCAGGCTGCGGCCCCTTCGCCGGGCAACCCAAGGCTTGCTCGGTGGCCCGGATTGCCGTGACCATGGCCTTGAGTTCCGTTGGCTCCAGCGAGGCCCGATGATCAGGGCCGGGCAACGTGCGGTCGAGGGTGTAGTGTTTTTCGATCACCCGCGCTCCGAGTGCCACCGCTGCCACCGGCACCGTAATGCCCTCGGTATGGTCGGAATAGCCCACGGGCAACCCGAAAGCCTGATCAAGGGTGGCCATGGCCCGCAGATTGACTTCGTGTAACAGCGCCGGATATTCGCTGGTGCAATGGAGCAAGGTCACATGAGCCGCCAGCCGGGCTCGGCCCTCTGATGTCCGATAGGCTTCGGCATAAGCCTCGGCAAAGGCGGCCCGACTAGGGGCAACTCCCGTTTCGGCTAAACCAAAGGCGATCACGCCTAAAGCCTCCTCGATATCGCCGAGCGTTGCCATACCTGTGGACATGATCAGCGGCAATCGCGACCGCGCGGCTTGCAATAACAGGGGCGCATTGGTGATTTCGCCCGAAGGAATTTTCAGACGCCTCACCGGCAGTTCCCGCACTAATAAATCCAAGCTGTCCAGGTCAAACGGTGTCGACAAAAACTCAACTCTGCGGGTGGCACAATGCTCGGCCAGTCGATGAAATGCCGCAGCATCCAGTTCGAGCTTACGCACCATGTCGAACTGGCTTTCGTCGGCACCGCAGGTCTCGCGCTGGTATTGGGCTTTGGGAGCGTGGCGAGCAATGACCTTTGAGGTGTTAAATGTCTGGAATTTAACCACATCAACCCCGGCTTCAGCGGCGACATCAATCAACCGTAAAGCCATGTTTACCGAACCGTTATGATTGACCCCGGCTTCGGCAATAATCAGAACTTGATCAGTGGTTGTCATCGTTTTGATCCTCTCCGGTTAGCCGTGAACATCAGGAAGGGGTATTGTACCGGCGATGCGTCATTGTTATGGCCCGCCAGTCTGTTACGCCCAACGCCCGTTCATAAGCACGCTGCCTTGATTGTCAAAGCGGAACGGCACTTCGAGCAGAGTCGACAGGGCTTCGCGCACCGCGCTTTGGCGTTCGGGGGGGACATACAGCACGATGAATCCGGACGAGCCTGCCCCCAGCAATTTCCCCCCCCGCGCCCCAGCAGCCCGTGCCGCAGCGTAGAGCGTATCGATCCGGTCATTGCTGATCTGATCGCTGAGGGCCCGCTTTAACGCCCAGGTTTCATCAAGCATATCTCCAAAACCATCCAAATCATCCTGGGAGGTCAACAAAGCCGCCGCTTGATCGACCAGCGCCCGCATCCGGTGTAGGGTCGCGGTACGGTGGGGCAGGTTGTCGATGATTTGTCGGGCCAATTCGGGCCCCACCCGGCTGAGGCCGGTATAAACCAACAGCAGGCGGGATTCTAAAGCCGCCTGACGCTCCGGTGGCAGGTCAAGCGGCTGGACGGTGATATGGCCATCCTGAGCGAACCGAATCATGTTCAGCCCGCCAACGGCGGTGGCCACCTGATCCTGAGAGCCCACGGCATCTTTGATCCAGGTTTGCTCTAACTCAATGGCCTTGAGATAGAGTGCTTCTCGTTCCAGGCTTTGATGCCGAAGTGCTGCCAGCACCCGAATGAGACCAACCGCAAAGGCTGAACTGCTGCCAATCCCGGTTCGGGCCGGCAAATCCGCCTGATGATGCAGCTCGATGCCCTCGGCATCGGTAAAACCGAACATCCGCAACCCTTGACGCACGGCCGGATGCATGATTTCGCCCAGGCTCGAGACCGTTTCGATATGACTCCAGACAATTCGGTGATTATACGAAAAGAACGGCGGTAACCAGCGGGCACTGACATAACAATATTTATCAATGCTGGTCGATAGTACAGCCCCTCCTTCCTGACGATACCACTGGGGATAATCCGTGCCCCCGCCAAAGAAAGACAAGCGGAACGGGGTTCGTGACGTGAAAAAAGCCCGCCCTCCCGGAAACCACCGCGAAGACGGTTCGGAATTGGTCAGTCGTTCCATAGGGGTCGCTCCTTTACCCGTCTACCGCCCCGCGCCTCGGATGCCCGGTGCCTTCAACCATAGCATATCTGATAAGGCCGCCTCTTGCCCTCTTTAGCAAGGCATCAGGTCAATGAGGCGCGTGACAAAACAGCAAAGTTCCGAATTGAGGTGGCTTTTGGCTTGGCAGAAGGTGACGATGGGCGCGTCAAGCCAAGGGCGTGGACGGGTGCCACCCGCCCGGCCTCTGATACCGGCGAGCCCTGATACTGACACATCGCCGGTCCTCGGGCCGCGACGGCGGCCCCGCGCGCCCATGCGCGCGAAGCCAAGGGCGCGGATGCGCCCGCCCGGCGTCTGAGGGCAGCCTTGATGAGTCACCATCAAGGCT
>CAIXKV010000159.1 GCA_903920145.1 uncultured Rhodospirillales bacterium | reverse complement strand
GAGCTATAACGATGACACACTGCCGGTATCGGGCCGCGACGACGGCCCCGCGCGCCCATGCGCGCGAAGCCAAGGGCGCGGATGCGCCCGCCCGGCGTCTGAGGGCGGCCTTGATGGGGCAACATCAAGGCTCGATGGTATCAATCTGTCGTCGGTGCGAGCTTATGTCTCGGCTGGGGAAGCATTGCCGGCGCCCTTGTTCCATCGCTGGCAAGAACGCACCGGGTTTGCCATTCTGGACGGCCTCGGTTCCACCGAACTCCTGCACATCTTCATTTCCAACCGGAGCTGGCAGGTTCGGCCAGGCTCCAGTGGGATCCCCGTGCATGGCTATCAAGCCCAAATTCTCGATGAATACGGGCACGAGGCCAAAACCGGAGACCCTGGCCGGCTGTTTATCAAAGGATTATCAGCCGCTCGGTACTATTGGAATAATCCAGAAAAAACCGCAGCAACTATGGTTGGTGATTGGCTTAATACTGGCGATGTCTATTACAAAGACGACGATGGCTATTATTTCTATTGTGGCCGGAGCGACGATATGCTGAAGGTTGGTGGTATCTGGTGCTCGCCGTTCGAAGTCGAGTCGGCTCTGAACGACCATCCCAAGGTTTTTGAAGCGGCGGTGGTCGGTCGGCCAGATGCCCAGGGGTTAATCAAGCCCGAGGCGTGGGTGGTGCTGACCAAAGATTCCAAAGGTAGTCGGGAGTTGGAGCGGGATTTGCTGAAACACTGCAAGAACGCCCTGGCGCCTTACAAATATCCGCGCAAGGTCCACTTCGTCACAGAGCTGCCGAAAACCACCACTGGCAAGACCATGCGCTTTGTTCTACGAGAAACCTCCGCGATCACCCCCTCTGTGGATGCGTATGCGTGATCTGGTCTGGTGTCTATTGAGGCGACGTCGGTCAATGTGCGATGCGGCCGTCAATAACTTCTATAATGCGGTCACACCGCCGCGCCAAGTCCAGGTTATGGGTCACCACCAGGAAACTCGTGCCGCTCTCTCGATTGACCTGCCGCATTAGCTCGAAAACGCTATCCGCCGACTTGGTATCGAGGTTTCCGGTTGGTTCGTCGGCGAGGACCAGATCGGGATTCATGGCGAGGGCTCGGGCGATGGCCACTCTCTGCTGTTGTCCTCCGGACATGTTCATGGCCATGTTCCCCGCGACCTTCTCCAGGTCGACACGCGCCATCAGATCTTGGGCCCGCTTCGTTATCTCGGGGCTCGGAAAGCCTGCGTCGGCGAGCAGCGGCATCATAACATTTTCAAGAGCGGAGAAAGCCGAAATCAGGTGGTGATCCTGGAACACAAAGCCGATGGTGTGTCCGCGCAGATGCGTGATCGCGGCGTCTCCCAACAGGCTGGTGTCCTCCCCCTTGATGGTAAGCCGCCCGGAAGTCGGCCGATCAAGCAAACCGACAATGTTGAGTAACGTGCTCTTGCCAGAACCCGACGGTCCGATCAGAGCCAGAAATTCGCCATGCTCAAGTGCGAAGTCGATATCGTGCAGCACTTCGGTCTCGGAAGGGCGCCCGACATTGTAGACCTTGCAAACATTCTCAAGACGCAGAACTTCGTCAGCCACGGATCGCCTCCGCTGGGTCCAGTTTGGCCGCCCGCAAGGCCGGGGCCATGGCAGCCAACAGTCCCGTCAGGGTTGCCAGCACGGCGGCATCGATGAAAAGGCTTCGTTCCAGGATCAGCGGAAACAGTTCCGATCCGTCGGCCAGCCTCATGGCCGAGTGCCAGTATATCAGCCCGGCTGCTCCCATGGCCGAGCCGAGCAGCGCGCCGACGAAGCCGAGCATCCCACCCTGGAGCAGGAAGACCCTGAGAATCTGTCCGCGCGACGTCCCCATCGCCCGCAAAATGCCGATATCCTTCGACCGCTGGATCACCGAGACAACCAGGACGGCGGCGATCCCGAAGGCAACCGACAAGGCAACAAACAACCGGATCATCGTGTTCGAGATTTCCTGGGCTTGGACAGCGGTAAAGAACTGCGCGTTGGTGACGATCCAACTGTCGGCCTCTACGTGGTTTGATGCCTCGATCAATTTCGCCAGAGTCTCTGCGGCGTAGATGTCTTGCACGGTCATGTCAATGGTCGTCACGCCGCCGATTACACCGAGGAGCGATTGTGCTGTTCTCAGAGCGACATAAGTCGTCCGTTGATTGACACCTTTGTTCCCAAGATCAACCAGACCTGTCACGGTTAGCACCATGGTCGTGCCCGAAGCCGCCTGGATATTTAGCTTGTCGCCAACCACGGCCCCGAGATCCTTGGCGAGTTCGATACCGATGATGATATCTTGGTTGGTCAGGCGCGCTTCGCCCGAGACGATATAATCCGGAACTCTGACGATCTTGAAGTAGGAGGTCGGTTCGACCCCGGAAATGGAGATGGCTCGGCTGGCGGCCCCCCGAATGGCCAGTGCGGAACCCGCCATGGTCGGAGACGCGGCTGTCACTTCTGGAAGGGCCAACATCCGGTCGCGGATTTTCAACCATTGATCGATGGAAATGACGCGCTGGCTCGGGCGTTGGACGATCGCATCCTCCAACACCTTCGGGCCATTGCGCTGCGGCCTCGCAATCTGGTCGGGCGGTATCAGTTGGATATGCGGTTGCGATGTCAGCACGCGCTTAATAAAATTCGCTTCGAGTCCGGTCAGTAAAGCCGACATAAAAACGATAACGCCGACGCCAATGGCGATGCCGCTGATGATGAACAGAGTCTGCATACGGCCTTCCCGAAGAAACCGCACGGCAGCGATCCACTCGAATGGCAACCAGCGGTTCATGACTGCGACGGCCTGACCCGTTGGCCAGCGACCGTGACCGAGGTCGCCGGGATCACGACATCCCCTTCGGTGAGCCCATCCAGGATCTCGATCTGAGTGGCACCCTGCAATCCAAGATGGATCGGCAGCCTAATGGCCCGGCCGTTGCGGATGGCCATCACCCAGGGCGCACTCGACAGCATATCATGGACCGATCGGACGGGCAGAACCAGCGCGTGATCGCTTCGTCCGACTTCGATGTCGACCGAGACGGTCATGTCCTGGACCAGATAAGGCGGCGGATCGGAGACGGTCAATTTGACCTCGACGGAGGCCCGCGTAAGGTCGACGCCGGGGTTGACGTAGGAAACGACGGCAGCGAATTTCTTGTCGGGATAGGCATCTGCGGACGCAACGGCATGTTGGGCCAGGGCCAGCTTTCCCAGATTGCGTTCGTCGACCGCGATGAGCAGTTGCGTCTCTCCATCGGGTGCCAGGACAAGGAGCGTGTTGCCCGGCTGGGCGATGGTTCCTTGTTCGACGTTGCGGGTGATCAGGACACCAGCTCGCGGGGCATCGATCGTCGCATAACCAAGACGTGAGACTGCGGTGTCCAAGGCGGCACGTGCCTGACTTAGTTGAGTTTGGCCTGTCACGTAGTCGCTACCGCCGGGACTGGCTGTCGAGACCTGGAGTTCAGCCGATCGCACCTGCATGCGCGCCAAATCCAGGCTTTTTTGCACCTCGTCGAGGGCGGCGCGCGTCGCATTGCCATTCCGAGCCAAACCAGATGTCCGGTCAAAAGCCTGGTGGGCATTGAGCGACGTCGCCTGCGCCTCTTTCAGGGAATCGCGTGCCATGGGTAGGGTCAGTTCGTTGAGTTGGCGCATATGGGCTTCGGCCTGGGCAACGGCGCCCTGGGCTTGAACCACCGCTGCCTTCAACTCATGGGCTTCAAGCACGACCAGTGTTTGCCCCACGGTCACCCGCTGCCCCTCGGCAACCCGGACGTCCTCGACAGTCCCGGTGATCTGGCTGCCAATTATGACACGAAATGGGGTTTCAACGCTGCCCGTCGCGACAACGGTTTCAATCAACTGAACGCGTTTTGCTCGATCAACGGCGACGGCGGGGCCAAATAAAATCCATGGCCCCTGCCATCCAACGATACCGACGATCAAAATCACCGTCAATACGAGCCACTTGTATGATGATAACACGCCGCAGAGGTATCCAAGCCTTTTAGTGCAGCGGCCACGAAATATAATATTCTGTTCGGGCGGCGGCGGAGGAACGGTGTTGGTGATATCAATACTCCTGGTTACGGACACGGCGACCCATGGGAGAAGAACAGCATCACTAGAACCCTTTCTGCCGATAGCGCCAAGTCATACCGGCAAGCCATGACAATGACACAGTGCCGGTATTGGGCCACGACTGTGGCCCTGCGTCCTCGTGGACGCGAAGCCCCAGTGTGGACTCTAGGGGAGCGCGGATGCGCCCACCCAGCGCCTGAGGACGGCTTTAATATGTCAACATTAAAGCTCGATGGTATCATCCGGACTTTTCCGTTGATGAACCGCCCGTATGTAATTTCCAGACACTAATCTATTCCATCACCATCGTCAGTCTTCGGAAATTACGCATGATCGCAGATTAGGCTGGTATGTCGCAGTCAATGACTATGTATCCAGACAGATACAGCCAATTCTTCTGCTCTTAAAGGCGATAATGCTCCCCGACGACGGATTTCTCGACCGAAACCTCTCCGGGCTACTCAACATCAAGGTCCGAGAGGATGAGTAGTTTCCGAATCTAACGTCGCGGCTCGCGGCATGGCTAAGTGCAGAAGTGTCATCAGCAAAGTTTACGGAAGCTGGACAAGGGCCTACCCAACAATCGGCATTGGTCTCTTAACCACTGGGATGCGTCATGAAGCGACCCCAAACCAGTTGCCGGATTATCGCGGTCCTCCTTGCCGGGTGTTCGCTGGCACCCGACCCTGTCCGGCCCGCGCTGCCAATGCCGCAGAGTTGGGCCGTGTCCGATCCTGGCGCCGCCGATGCCCTGCGGATGCCCCAATGGCAGCGGTTCTTCGTCGCTCCGGCGCTGGCGGGACTGATCGACACAGCCCTCAACAACAATCAAAACCTGTGCATCGCAATCGGACGGGTTGAAATGGCGCGCGGCCAATATCGCATCCAACGTGCCGACATGCTTCCCCAGGTCAGCAGCGGCGGCGGCTTATCGCGTTCACGGACCCCGGCTGACCTTTCGTATACTGGAAAGCCCTTGGTGGCTAACGACTTCAGCGCCTCGATCAACACAAGTTGGGAACTCGACCTGTGGGGCCGCGTCGCGAGCCTTGATGCCGCCGCCCTTGCAAGCTGGCTGGCAACGGACGAGGCTCGCCGAGCGGTTGCCCTGAGCCTGATCGCCGAAGTCGCCAACATGTGGCTGGTTGCCCGTGAACTGGATGAGCGGATTGCGCTTGCCGATCGAACCATCATCAACCGCCAGGAGTCGGCCCGCATTGCACGGCGGCGCTATGAGGTCGGCTCCGCCCCGCGCCTCGACCAGACGCAAGCAGAGACCTTGCTCGGCCAAGCCGAAAGTGCCCTGATTACGCTGGAGCAACAGCGAGAACAGACGCGGAATGCACTGGCGCTGCTCGTTGGTGCGCCTGCTGGAACGACGGTAACGGCGCTGTCTTCGGTCGAAAACGCGGTGGTGCGCGATCTGCCGCCGGGTCTGCCATCGGCGCTGCTGGTCGACCGACCCGACGTTCGCGGTGCCGAAGATCGCTTGCGGGTGGCTGAGGCAGACATCGGTGCGGCGCGCGCAGCGTTTTTTCCGCGCATCGCCTTGACCGCCGATTATGGCACGGCCAGCGCCGCGCTTGAGGGCTTATTCGCAGGGGGCAGTAGCGCCTGGACTCTTGCCTCCAGCGTCGCGGCACCAGTGTTTGATGGCGGACGTCTGCGCGGCAATCTAGCCGAAGCCAAGGCACAACGCGCTGTTGCGGTTGCCGACTACGAACAGGCGGTCCAGACGGCTTTCCGCGATGTCGCCGATGCCCTGGCAGCGCGGCATTGGCTCGGACGGCAGGTCGAGGCGCAACGGCAAACGCTCAATGCACTGAGTGAACGCGCCCTTCTTTCGGATTTGCGGTATCGCAACGGAGCGTCCTCGTATCTCGAAGTGCTCGATGCCCAGAGAGACCTGTTTGCGACGGAACAGGCCCTGGTTGAAACGCGCCGCGCTCGCCTTTCGAGCGAAGTCAATCTCTATGCCGCACTAGGTGGTGGGAATGATGATCCGTCTGGCGCCACTGCGGCCACCAACCAGGACTCTGACAGGTGCATAGAATGATCATGGCCGAACGAACGGTCGAGGGCGGCGGAAAGGTTCCAAGTGGGGCCTGCATCCCGGTTACTCATATCCCAGCCTTAGGCAACGGCAAGACGGCACCTGACGGGGTGGCGCCGACCGTGCCGGCAAACGATAAGGGCCCCTCCGGCGGGAAAAAGAGGCTTAAATGGATCGGAGGCAGTGCGATTTTCTTGGTGCTGGCCCTTGGTCTGCTGACATGGTGGCAATGGCAGCCGAAACAGCTTGGAACCGGCTTTGCCAGCGGCAATGGCCGCATCGAAGCGGTCGAGATCGACGTTGCGGCGAAAACGCCTGGCCGGCTGGCCGATGTCCTGGTCAACGAGGGGGACTTCGTTCATCGCGGGCAGATTGTCGCACGGATGGATACCAAAGTGCTCGATGCCCAGCGCACCGAAGCCGAGGCGGAGCTCAGCCGGGCTGAAAACGCCATCGCCATCGCGCAAAGTCAGGTGGTACAGCGGCAGAGCGAACGGACGGCGGCACTGGCAGTGGTCGCGCAACGCAAAGCGGAGTTGAATGTCGCCGGCAAGCGGCTCGCACGATCGCGGACGCTGTCGGCTGAAGGCGCCGCTCCGGTCCAGGAATACGACAACGATCTCGCAAGCCAACAGGGGAGCGCCGCCGCCGTTAGTGCCGCTTCGGCCCAAGTCGCGAGCGCGGATGCTGCGATTGTAACCGCGCGAGCACAGGTGATCGGCGCACGCTCCAACGTCGATGCCGCCCGCGCCACGATTGCTCGGATTCAGGCTGATATTGAGGATAGCGCCTTAAAGTCACCGCGTGATGGTCGCGTACAATATAAAATTGCACAACCGGAAGAAGTTGTTGCAGGTGGTGGGAAGGTTCTCAATCTCGTTGACCTGTCTGACGTGTATATGACGTTTTTCCTGCCTGAAACAGCGGTGGGCCGGGTCGCACTCGGCACCGAGGTTCGCTTGGTTCTTGACGCGGCACCGCAATGGGTCATTCCCTCGAAGGTCTCGTTCGTGGCCGATGTCGCGCAGTTCACGCCCAAGGCTGTTGAAACGGCAAGCGAGAGACAGAAGCTGATGTTCCGTGTCAGAGCGCAGATTGATGCGGCGCTGCTCGAAAAACATATCCAACAGGTGAAGACGGGACTGCCCGGCATGGCTTATATCCGGCTGGATGCGGCGCAGGATTGGCCGGAACGTCTTGCGCTCCATGTACCGAACTGACGATGTCCTGTTCCAATCAGGACGCGATGGTTGTCCGGCTTGAAAACGTAAGCCTGCATTATGGCAAGACGCTGGCCTTGGATGGGATCACTCTGGGGTTGCCGGCAGGACGGATCATCGGTTTGATTGGCCCCGACGGCGTCGGTAAGTCCACTCTGTTTAGTCTTATTGCGGGCGCACGCGTACTACAGGACGGGTTGGTCGAAGTGCTGGGGGGTAACATGGCTGATCTCCGGCATCGAACCGCGATCTGTCCGCGCATCGCCTTCATGCCGCAAGGGCTGGGGCGAAATCTTTACGCCACCCTCTCGGTGGTCGAGAACCTTGAATTCTTCGCCCGGCTGTTCGGCCAGGGCAAAACCGAGCGGAAAGGTCGGATCGACGACCTGCTCGGCAGTACTGGCTTGCTGGCGTTTCGCGACCGACCGGCTGGGAAGCTGTCGGGCGGGATGAAACAAAAACTTGGTCTCTGTTGCGCCCTGATTCATGACCCGGACCTGTTGATCCTTGACGAGCCCACCACCGGAGTCGATCCGCTCTCGCGGGTTCAGTTTTGGTCTCTGATCGATCGCATCCGCGCGGCGCGCCCCGGCATGAGTGTCGTTGTTGCCACCGCTTATATGGAGGAGGCGGCGAGCTTCGATTCTCTGGTGGCGATGAACGCGGGGCGGGTTATCGCGGTCGGCACTGCGCGGGAACTTCTCGATCGCACGGGGACCGATACTTTGGAGGACGCTTTTATCGCCCTCATGCCAGAAGAGCAGAAACGCAGCCATCACGCGGTAATAATCCCGCCACGGACAGCCGACTCGTCAAACGATGTGGTTATCGAAGCGCGGGGATTGACCGTTCGGTTCGGCGATTTTACTGCGGTTGATCATGTGGACTTCCGCATTGAGCGCGGCGAGATTTTCGGATTTTTGGGCTCGAACGGCTGCGGCAAGACCACCACAATGAAGTTGCTAACCGGGCTGCTGTCGGCAAGCGAGGGTGAGGCTTGGCTGTTCGGGCGGCAGGTTGCCACCGTCGACATGGAGATGCGGCGACGGGTCGGATACATGACGCAAGCCTTCTCGCTTTATTCCGAGCTAACCGTCGGGCAAAATCTCAAATTGCACGCTCAACTTTTTGGAGTGCCTGCAAAAACGGTGCCCGGCCGTATCACCGAAATCGCCGAACGCTTCGAGCTAATCGGCGTCATCGATGCCCTACCGGACAGTTTACCGCTAGGGATGCGCCAGCGCCTCTCGCTGGCGGTGGCGATGGTCCACAAGCCTGAACTGCTGATCCTGGACGAGCCAACCTCTGGCGTCGATCCGATCGCGCGCGATAAACTCTGGCAGATGATGGCCGATCTTTCGCGGCAAGATCACGTCACGATCTTCATTTCAACCCACTTCATGAACGAAGCCGAGCGTTGCGATCGCATTTCCTTAATGCATGCCGGGCGTGTTCTGGTCTGCGGCACGCCTGCGAGCCTTATCGCCAAACGGGGTGAGGAGACGCTTGAGGCGGCCTTTATTGGCTATCTTGAGGATGCTGCGGGAACTAAAAACACGCCGAAGCCCGCGCCGATCGATGTTGCCGCACCCGCTGCTAGGCAAATCCCCGTATGGAGCGGCTTTAGCCTGCGGCGCGTATGGAGCTACACGCTTCGCGAGTCGATCGAATTGCGGCGGGATCCCGTCCGAGGCCTGTTGGCCCTACTCGGCACCGTCGTTCTCCTGTTCATCATGGGCTATGGCGTCAGTCTTGACGTCGAGAATGTCCCCTTTGCCGCGCTTGATCGTGACGGCACGGCGCTCAGTCGCGATTACCTCACCAACCTCGCTGGCTCGCGTTATTTTGTCGAACAGGCACCGATCACCGACTATGCGGATTTGGACCACCGCATGCAAAATGGTGAACTGGGTCTTGCCATCGAGTTACCCCCCGGCTTCGGGCGCGATGTGGATCGTGGAACCCCGGTCGACATTGGTGTGTGGGTCGACGGCGCGATGCCCCAACGGGGGGAAACCATTCAATCTTATGTGCAAGCAATGCACATGGCCTGGCTCTCGGAAACAGCGTTACACCGAACCGGGGTCGTGCCGTCTGTCAGTCCCGTCACTGTCGAAATCCGCTTTTGCTATAATCCCGACGTCGTGAGTATCGTCGCGCTGGTGCCAGCCTTTATCCCGATTCTGCTTTTGATGATCCCGGCAATGCTAACCGCGCTGAGTGTGGTGCGCGAGAAGGAACTCGGCTCGATCGTTAATCTCTACGTTACACCGATTACCCGTAGTGAATTCTTGATTGGCAAACAGATTCCTTATGTCGTGTTAGGCATGGTGAACTTCGCGCTGCTCACCTTGCTTGCAACGACGGTGTTTGGGGTGCCGCTAACCGGCAGCCTTGCGATGCTCACCACCGCAGCCTTTACCTTTATCCTGTTTGCGACGGCCATTGGACTGGTTATGTCGACCTTTATGCGAAGTCAGATCGCCGCTATTTTTGGAACGACCCTCGGCACCCTGGTTCCAGCCATCCAATATGCAGGATTGGTCAATCCGGTCTCCTCACTGGAAGGGGTGGGGGCGGCTATCGGCCATATTTTTCCCGCCACCTATTTTGTCGTCATTGCGCGCGGCACCTTTTCTAAGTCGCTCGGCTTCGCGGATCTCTGGCCTTCGTTGGTCCCGATCGTAGCCAGCGTTATCGTACTGATGACCCTTTGCATTCTTCTCCTCAAGAAACAGGAGAAATAAAGGTATGGCTCTAGCAAACATCGCTTGGCTGGGCGTAAAGGAATTACGCAGTCTGGCGACCGATCGGATCATGTTAATTTTGATTGCCTATCTTTTCAGTCTAGGTGTCTATGTCGCGGGCACAGCTTTACCAGAAACGCTCAATAATGCACCAATTGCAATTGTAGACGAGGATTCATCACAAATTTCTTCTCGTATTAATAGCGCATTTTATCCACCGCATTTTCAAATACCCGATATCATTCCGCAGGATCAGATTGATCATGGATTGGATGCTGGAATTTATACATTTATCCTTGACATTCCCCCTGATTTTCAACGGGATTTGCTTTCGGGGCGCAAGCCATCGGTACAACTTGATATTGATGCCAATCAAATCAGCCAAGCTTTTACGGGTAGCGCCTACATCCAGTCTATCGTTGGCCAGGAGGTCGTGAGATTCTTACGGCGGGATCGTCCGCCCGACGATGTGCCGGTCAATCTTGCGCTCCGCGCCCGCTTCAATCCATCCCTGACCCAACTCTGGTTCGGTGCGGTAATGGAGATTATCAACGATGTCACGATGCTCTCGATTATTCTCACGGGTGCCGCGCTGATCCGCGAGCGCGAGCGCGGCACGATCGAGCATCTGCTCGCGATGCCGGTTTCTCCGTTCGAAATCATGACGGCCAAGATTTGGTCGATGGGCCTAGTGGTGCTGTTCGCGGCAGTCTGTTCGCTGATCCTGGTGGCACGAGGCGCGTTGAGCATTCCAATCGCCGGATCGGTCCCATTGTTTCTTGTCGGCGCGGCACTCAATATTTTCGCCACCACGGCATTAGGGATTTTTCTGGGAACCATGGCGCGCTCGATGCAGCAATTCGGGATGGTCATGATTCTGATACTGATTCCACTTCAGGTTCTTTCCGGCGGCGTGACAGCCCGTGAAAGTATGCCACACATCATACAAGATGTTATGACCATCGCACCGACAACCCATTTTGTCATCCTAGCCCAAGCCATTCTTTATCGTGGTGCCGGGATTGACGTTGTCTGGCCCCAATTCCTGGCTTTAGCCACTATCGGTAGTGTATTTTTCGGGATAACCTTACTATATTTTCGGAAAGCCATGAAAAACATGGTCTGATGCTCGGGCTGCGCGGGGTCGCAGTCGCGACATGAGCAATGGCCAATTCTATCCCGTCGCGCAATCCGAAGAGAGAGGCCTTAGCCGGATGGATCCTCTACAACAGTCCGGAGCGGTAGAAAGAGGGATGGAATGGCGTTGACACCAATGAGAGAACCGGCGGGCCCTGACGATGATATCTCGTGGATACAACGCCAACAGGGGACACAAAACCGAGGGCGAGGACATGTCCAGCCGGCAACTGAAGGCAGCCTTGATGGGGCACCGTCAAGGCGTGATAATATTCCGGCTTTGCCGGGATGGGTACGAAGCGTCGGGCATGCCGACGCAGGAGATCAGGACTTTCGAACGGGGGGGGCTCTGGCCTTTGTCGGGATCGCCGTTGAGGCGCGGGCCGCGCATGAAGGCTGTTGGCTGGACCGGCTCGCCTTGCGGGCGGCGGCGGCTTGTGTCGCCCTTGAGGGGCGGACCGAAGACGAAGCGGCACTTCGGGACGCTCGGCACCTCACGAAACCCGGACAAGACCCCGGCCCCGGAGGTCGGGTCTTTGCGCTTTGGCAACGCGTGGCCGGACGGCCATCACTCCTCGCCGAGCCGGAAGCGTTGGTTGCAACAATTCAGCATCTAGGATTTCGGGACAGCCGGCTTCTTCTGGAAGTCGTGCGTTTGGCTCGGGATTTGGCCGAACGGACCCTTTCACCGCTTGCAGCGGTCGTTGATATGATCGCATTGGGCCAAAAACGCTGTCCGGGACTGCCGGCCCTGCCGCTGCTTCTCGCCGACTCGATCCTAGCCGAGCGATTGCACTGGCCAACCGTCGTACCGCTTTTGGCGGTTGGGCTTGGTGGCCATCCATTTCGGCCCCGAACTTCCTCCGATTGGCCGACCGCCTGTCTTCCGGCCTTGAGGCGCGGCTGTGTAACGGCTTGGGCTCTTCATCAAGAGATCGGTCGTCAAGCCGAAACGTTGCTCGCGGTTCGAGGCCGGCTGCGCTCAAAAATGTCAGGAGGCGTGGTGGAGAGGCTGTTGACCACCGATGCGCTCTCCCCTGCCCGCCTCCCCGGCACGGGCTCTGATCGGGCTGGCCGGCGGCTTTTTGATCGATTGGTCGCGTTGGGTGCCGTTCGGGAACTGACAGGGCGGACCAGTTTTCGCCTTTATGGACTATGACCCACCATGGAGCGCAAAGCTGTTCGCCCTCCAGCCCTGGATCTCGAACTGCTCGATCTGCCACCCGAAGACCGCTGGCGGGAATGGATGGGCCGGATCGAAGCCGTCATTTTCGCGGCATGCGCGCCGGTACCACGGGCGGTTTTAGCCTCGGTGGTCGGCAAAAGCGCCAATCTGGATTTACTGTTGGAAGATATCCAACAGGATTTGCGCCATCGACCCTATCAGATCGTTGCGGTTGCCGGGGGCTGGCAGTTTCGGACCCGCCCCAAAATGGCGCCGGTTATTCATCAGGCCGGGGTCGTTGACCGGCCCCAGGCCGCATTGGGGCGCGACGATCTGGCGGTGCTACTGACCATCGCCTACCTGCAACCCATCACACGGGCAGAGCTGGGCTCAGTGTTGGGCAAAGAGGTTTCGCGGGAGATCATTGGTCGGCTGCGAAATGCCCAATTTGTGGCGCCCGGCCCTCGCAGTCCGAGTCCTGGCGCGCCCTACACCTACATCACCACCCTCGAATTTCTGACTCAGTGGGGGCTAAACACACTTCAAGACTTGCCTGATCTGGAACAGCTCCGTGATGCCGGCTTGTTATCAAAGCGGGATGTCTTGGCTCGATTGGGCGCCCCTTAACCGGGGGCCCGTGTATGTCCCACTCTTTCATCCCAGTCAGTCTCCGACGTCGATCAATGGCACTTCGGCGCTGGTGAAGAGACGGGCGAGGTCGATGACAATGACGAAGGCGGCGCCACGCCGTCCGACGCTCTTGATGTATTGAGAGTGCCAGCGCATGCCAATGTCGGGGGGCGGTTCCAGGGCATGATCCGCAAGACCTGTGACCTCGTAGACCCGATCGACCAACAACCCGACCACCAATCTGTGATTGTTGACGTCGACATCAAGCACGGCGATGCGGGTTCTTGGGGTCACCGAGATTGGTGACAGGCCAAGCCTAACCCGGAGATCAATAACCGGAATCGATCGGCTCCGGACGTCGATCATGCCCGCCATATGGATCGGGGCATTGGGAACTCGGGTGATCGGACGGAAGTCAAGAATTTCGTGAACCCGATCAACGTCGACAGCGAAAATCTCCTGATCAATCCCGAGGGTGACATATTGGGCGGCCCGTTCCACTGTGGCTTTTGGGTTCATGCGGACTGTCCTCTTCGATCGATGATACCGGCGAGCCCTGATACTGATACCGGCGAGCTATAACGATGACACACTGCCGGTCCTCGGGCCGCGACGACGGCCCCGCGCGCCCATGCGCGCGAAGCCAAGGGCGCGGATGCGCCCGCCCGGCGTCTGAGGGCAGCCTTGATGAGTCAACATCAAGGCT
>CAIXKV010000158.1 GCA_903920145.1 uncultured Rhodospirillales bacterium | reverse complement strand
GCGGCCAGGGCTACCTTGGCCTTGAACTCGGCGGTGTGCTTTTTGCGAGTCTGCTTCACGTAATGCTCCTATGGTTCTACCACTTATAGGAGCGGGGCTCTCTCTTCGCCAGCTGTCCAAAAATCGGGGTCCAGCTCACTATGTCGAATGTGTTTCAAATCGTAACCTATCCGGTGTAGTCCGTCAGGAGTGGCGTCGCCCGCCCCTTGCGCTGACCCTGCGTCCGGCCTAGCGTCCCAACCACGAGCAGGCAAACTGAGGGAGGATCAGGCGTTGGGGGCTGATGAGCTAAAAACTGGGGGCCGGCGGTCCCGTTTGGAGGCGCTCCGGCAGGCGCTGGCCATGCGTGGTCTTGACGGCTTCATCGTGCCCCGAGCCGACGAGCATCAAGGCGAATATGTTGCGGCGCGGGCTGAACGGCTGGATTGGCTTACCGGCTTTAGCGGTTCGGCTGGATTGGCGGTGGTTTTGCCCGAACGTGCGGCCCTATTCGTGGATGGCCGCTATACCCTCCAGGTCCGCACCGAAGTCGACAGCGATAGCGCCGGAGCCTACGAGTTCCACCATCTGATCGACGAGCCCTTGTCCGATTGGCTGGTCGGCGCCTTGCCTGCCGGGGGAAGAATCGGTTACGATCCTTGGTTGCATACAGCCCAATGGGTCGATAAGCTCAAACCGATCCTGACTCGAGCCGGCCTTGTCCTGGTGGCGGTCCTCGAGAATCCTGTGGATTCCATTTGGGAAGACCAACCGCCGCCGCCCCTGGCCGTGGTCGAGTCCCACCCGCTTTCCTGCACCGGACGGGAGTCTGCCGACAAACGGGCCGCTTTGGCTCGGGATATCAGCCAAGCGGGGCTCGCAGCGGCGGTTCTGACGCTCCCGGATTCCATTTGCTGGCTACTCAATATCCGGGGCGCCGACGTGCCGTGCCTGCCCGTGCCGTTGTGCTTTGCCATTCTGTTCGAGGATGGTCGAGTTGACCTCTTCCTGGATCGGCGCAAACTGACGCCAGGGCTGGAGCCTCATCTGGGCACAGATGTTACGATTCGCCCACCCGACGCACTTGCGGCGAGTCTGGATGCCTTGGGACAACAAAAACGGCGGGTTCAGGTGGATCCTGCGTCCACGGCAGCCTGGATCTTCCAGCGATTAGCCGCTGCGGGTGCCGAAATCGAACGACGACCCGACCCCTGCGCCTTGCCCAAGGCTCGGAAAACCCTGGCCGAATTGAATGGCGCTCGCGCCGCCCATCGCCGGGACGGCGTGGCACTGGTCCGCTTTCTGCACTGGCTGTCAACCGCCACTGCTGACGGCATCGTAACCGAATTGGAAGCCTCCGACCGCCTCCATGACTTCCGGCGTCAGGGCGCACTGTTCCGCGATCTCAGCTTTGACACCATTTCAGCGGCGGGAGCCCACGGCGCCGTGGTGCATTACCGGGCCACCGCCGCCAGCAATGCTCAACTCGACTCGGGCACGCTGTATCTGGTGGACAGCGGCGCCCAATATCTGGACGGCACCACCGACGTCACACGAACCGTCGCCATTGGCACGCCGTCCGCCGAAATGCGCGAGCATTTCACACGAGTCCTGAAAGGACACATCGCGCTCGCTTCCGCCCGATTTCCAGCCGGCACCACCGGCAGCCAGCTCGACGCCCTCGCCCGTCAATCCCTGTGGGACGTGGGCTTAGACTATGACCACGGCACGGGTCACGGCGTCGGCAGCTATCTCAGCGTCCATGAAGGTCCGCACCGTATTTCCAAATTTCCAAACCGGATTCCACTACAACCGGGAATTATTTTATCCAACGAACCTGGCTGTTATATTCCAAATCGCTACGGCATTCGAATTGAAAACTTGCAAGTTGTCCGACATGCCGCCGATCCGCTCGAAGGCCGACGGGAGACCTTAGCGTTCGAGACCCTAACTTTAGCCCCCATTGACCGTGTTTTAGTAGATTTAATGCTTTTAACCCCCTCTGAGGTTAATTGGCTCAATTATTACCATCGGAGGGTGTATGAGACGTTGGGGCCATTGCTGGACGCTGAACCGGCGGCTTGGCTCGAAGCGGCAACCCGATCGATCGACGGCCCATGAAAGGCCACGGTTAGGTTTGGAGCCGCCACCCAACTATGCTATGAGTTCGGCCACGCGGTCCCCGAGCGGGATGGTGACATTTGTCGCGGTCGGCGCAATAATGGGGTGCGCGGGGCTGGACATGAGAACCCCAGACAGCCGGTCAGCGTCCATGCAGGACGAGGTTCGGTTAACGGAATGAGGCGGAGATCCTAGATGAAGATTCTAGTCGTCGATGATTATGCCACGATGCGCCGGATCGTGCGCAACTTGCTGACCCAAATTGGCTTTACCGATGTCGACGAAGCCGGCGATGGCGTGACCGCCTTGCAAAAGCTCCGCGATAATAAATATGGTCTGGTCATCTCCGACTGGAACATGGAGCCAATGACAGGTCTGCAACTGCTGAAGGAAATCCGGGCCGACGTTAAGCTCAACGCGACACCTTTCATCATGGTGACGGCGGAAAGCAAGACCGAGAACGTGGTTGCCGCCAAGCAGGCCGGCGTCAACAACTACATCGTCAAACCGTTCAACGCCGAGACGCTCAAGACCAAGATCCAGTCGGTGCTCGGGACGTGACGAGGTGGAGCAACTCCCCCAGCTGACCGAGGACGAGTTCGAGCATATCGAAGAAGAAATCGCTCGAACCACCAAGGGACGCTCTTTTCTCAGGCGATTCCGCCGCCGGGCCATGGGGGCCGCGACGGAGGAAATTCGCACGATGCTGGAGGAGTTCCGCCTGTCGTGGCGACAGCAAACTCAAGTGCTGGAAGCCGCCGGTCGGGTCAATGTGCTGCGTCAAGAACTGATCGAGATGGCGGCGTCGATCGAACGGGCGCGGCGGGAAATTGCTGCGTTACAGCCGGCCGATGCCGACAACAACCGGATCATAACGGCCACCAACGAACTCGACGCTATTGTTATTTCGACCGAGCGTGCTTCGTTCGAGATTCTCAATGCCGCCGAGCATTTGATGGAGTTGTCGGGGCAGTTCCGCGAAGGCGGCGCCGCCGGCGACCTGTGTAACAGTCTCGAGGCCGACGTCACGGCCATTTTCACCGCCTGCTCGTTCCAAGACCTAACCGGCCAACGGACCAGCAAGGTGGTCAATGCGTTGCGATACATCGAGCAACGCATCATCGCCGTCATCAGCATTTGGGGCGCCACGGACGATAGTTCCGCCCCCATTGCCGACGAATGGGCCGATAAACGTGAAGACGCGCATTTGCTTTCGGGGCCGCAACGCGAAGGCAAAGGCGTTAGTCAACACGACGTGGATCGGATGTTCGAGTCGGATGAGTTTGTTCCGGCCCCTGCCAAATCCGCCCCCACATCGCTCCCATCGAGGGGATCGGCCTTTGCGGGGAAAGAGGCCAACCAATCCGATATTGATAGCCTGTTCGACAGCCCTGCACCGGCCCCCGCCGGGAAGTCAGGGGGGATGCCCAAGGCACAGCAAAGCCAATCCGATATTGATGCTCTGTTTGATGTCGAGCCTCCGGCCCCGACTCTGCACGATCAGCCAGACCAGCGAATCAGCCATTTCGACAAGCATCAAAGCCAATCTGATATCGATAGCCTGTTCAACAGTACGGCGCCCCCAACCCCCAAGCCACCGCCAAAGCTCCAAAACCAAGCGGATATGGATGCTCTGTTTGACAGTTCGGTGCCGACCCCAAGCAAGTCAGCGACCACGCTTCAAAGCCAGTCAGACATTGATGCCCTGTTCGACGCGCCTCCAGCCAAGACCACCCCACCGCCGCGCGCCGCCAAGGCCGCACCGCCACCACCACCGGAAGCCAAACCCAAACCCAAGGCGAAGCCCCCAGAGCCGGGCGCCGCCCTTGATCAATCCGCCATCGACGCCCTATTCGGTTGAAACGGCGCCAGTGGGCCCACGACGGCGGCCCCGCGCGCCCGCGCACGCGAGGCCCCCACGCCTACAACAGGCCGCTTTTCCCGTCCTGCCACCGCTGGGACTCCGTGGTCAGCAGGGCAATATGCTCGGCCTCCTCTGCCGCCAGTTCGCGATAAAGCTGGCGTTCCACCGTCCCTTCCGGGGCGGCAAGACCGCGACCGGCAAAGAAGGCTTGCGCCTTTTCTTCAAAAGCAATGGCGATCCGGAACAGATTGGCAGGGTCTTCTGGACGATGATCGATCCCGGCAAACACGGCGGCTCGAATCACCTGAAACTCTTCGGACGGCATCGGCACTTCGGTGTGATAGCGCCGACATAGGGTTTCCATATGCTCCTGTTCCATACCCGCCAACTTCGAGAACAGCTCTCGCAACGCCAAATCGGGCGCCTCAAGAGCGGCCCGACGATAGAAAGCCTGCCCTCCCAACTCGATTTCAAAAGCAGCACGCACGGCAGCTAAGGCTTCGGCATCTTCGAATCGACGCGAACTCGCTTCTTCGATAACTTCCAATTGCCCGCCGCAATGAGGACAACCGCCATAAGGGAAGGCGAATCCCTCACTCACCTTGGCACAAGACGAACAGCGCCAGCTCAACAGAGCACCAGCACAGCACACATATGCCTCACCGCCCTCAATCGGGCGATGACATTTGGGACAGCTCCCCCCCATGGCTTCTCCTTTCTCGCGCGCCGATGGGGCCACGGCGGTTGGCGGCACGAAGGCCGCCGCATGCTCAAGCGTCACCGGCCATATGCGCTTGCCCGCCGTCAGATAGGCCCCAATGGCCTTGGCGGCCCGGCGACCGGCTCCCATGGCCAAAATGACCGTGGCGCCCCCCGTGACGATATCGCCGCCCGCGAACACGCCGGGCAAATTGGTGGCCTGGGTTCCCTCGTCCGCCGTGATATGCCCCCATTTGTTCAGCGCCAAACCGGGCGTGGACTGAGGCACAATCGGGTTGGCGTTGGTCCCCAGAGCGTAGATCACCGTATCGCACGGCAATTCCACAAACTCACCTTGAGGAATGGGCTTGCGGCGACCACGATCATCGGGCTCACCCAGCGCCATCTTTTCCAGTCGGATATGGCGAACGTCGCCATTATCTGCCACATCAATTTCAACCGGAGCATGCAAGAAGAAGAACTCAATGCCTTCCTCCTTGGCATGGCGCAGCTCTTCGATTCGGGCCGGGGCTTCGGCTTCGGAACGACGATAGACGCACCGAACGGTGGGCGCTCCCAAACGCTTGGCCACCCGTAAGCAGTCCATCGCGGTATTACCGGCACCAATGACCACGACGCTTTTACCCAAACCGATCGGCGTATCCAGATAGGGGAATTTATTTCCACCCATCAGATTGACCCGAGTGAGGAATTCGTTAGCCGAATAGACTTGCCCGGCAAACTCCCCAGGAATCCCCAAGAACGACGGCGCACCGGCGCCGGCGGCAATGAACACCGCATCAAACCCCTTTGACTCCATTAATTGCGGAACCGTGAAGGTTTTGCCAATCACTTTATTGGTTTCGAATTGAACGCCGATATCCTTCAGACGCTGAATCTCGCGGTCGATAATATCGCGGGGGAGACGGAAAGACGGGATGCCGTACTGAAGCACGCCCCCCAACACATGCAGCGCCTCGTAAACCGTCACCTCGGCGCCAAAACGCACCAGATCGGCGGCGGCAGCCAAGCCCGCCGGGCCAGAGCCGACCACCGCGACCTTGCCCAAGGACTGAGCAAAACGAGGCGGAACCGGCTTCGGAGGACGGGCATGATCGCCAACGAACCGCTCCAAACGCCCGATCGCCACGGGCTCCATCTTGCGCGCAATCACGCACTGGCTTTCACACTGGCTTTCCTGTGGGCAAACCCGCCCGCAAATCGACGGGAAGACGCTGGTCCGATAAATCACGTCCAATGCGCCATCGATATCGCGAACCAGCAGATGACGGATAAAGGTCGGAATATCCACCGCTACCGGACAACCGGAAACGCACGTTGGCCGGGCACACTGAATGCACCGCTCGGCCTCCCGATAGGCGTCTTCCATGGAATAGCCGAGATTAACTTCTTTAAAATTTGCCGCTCGCTCGACCGGATCGCGTTCCGGCATCTTGACTTGATGAGGAGACAGTTGGGTCAGCTTCTTGTAGCCGCGCTTCCCTTCCTGGAAAAGCTGCTTTTCCAGATTGCACACATGGGAAAAATGCTCGCTGGCTTCAGATTCCTGACTCTTGAACCGCTTTTGCCGGGCGTGCAGCTCTTTAAAATCCACCAAATGCCCGTCGAAATCCGGGCCATCGACGCACGCGAACTTGACTTGATTCCCCACCGTCACCCGGCATGATCCGCACATTCCGGTGCCGTCCACCATGATGGTGTTGAGCGACACAATGGTTTTAACCTTAAAGGGCCGCGTCACCTCGACGCAGGCATGCATCATGGGCAACGGCCCAATGGCCACCACCAGATCCGGCTTTTCCCGTTCCAGCAAATCATGCAAAGCGGCGGTCACGAAACCGGGACGCCCATGGCTACCATCATCGGTACAAACCACCAGATCATCGGCATAGGCTTTAAGCTTATCCTCCCAGAACATCATCCCACGGGAGCGAAAGCCCATGATTGCCGTGGTCCGGTTGCCGGCCTCTTGAAAAGCCCGCAACTGCGGATAAACCGGGGCCACCCCCAAGCCACCGCCAACCAGGACCACATGGCCGATCTTGTGAACATGCTGGGGCTCGCCCAACGGCCCGACAAAATCATGAAATGTATCACCGGCCCGGTAAGCATCGCGCATCTCGCGGGTGGTCTTTCCGAGGGCCTGAACCACAATGGTTACAGTGCCGCGACTGGCGTCGAAATCGGCAATGGTCAGGGGGATTCGCTCGCCGCCCTCATAGAGCCGCAGCATAATGAACTGCCCCGGTTGAGCGGCCTGGGCCACGTCGGGCGCCTGAACATCCCACAGGAAGGATGTGTCGGAAAACGTCTCACGGCGAAGGATGTGATACATGACGGGCCTGGCTATTGCTGAAATCGACTGCACGACGCACGATTCTTAGTCAACTTCCCGCGCCTGCGCACCAACAAAGCGACACACCAGGCCGGTTGTCCTGATAAAGCAAAAACCGAGCCAAGAGCACCACGCGGCGCCAAGGCTCGCGCCCTTATGGAGACAGACCGATCTTGCCCTGAGTTGCCATATCGGCGACTCCGGTCGTCGGCAAGCCCGCTGTCCCCTGATAGGTCCAAACGCTGACCATGGTCATGGCCCCAAACTTGCCATCCGCTTTCAACTTGAGGGCCGTTTGCAAGGGCCGAACCAAATCGCCTTCGTCGCCCTTGATCAGGGCGCCGGTCATCAAGTCGATACTCCGTAGGCCTCGGGCAAACAGCGACGCCTCCGCCAATCTCCGACCGCTCAGATTCGAAGCGGTGGGCGGAAGCGGCCACAAATGAGCCATCTTGGCGATCTGAATCACCGCTTCCGGCCATTGGTTGGGGCCGGAAGCAATGGCGTCGTGGGTCGCCTTCATTTCGATGCGGGTTTCCCCTTTCAGGCTGGTCCCACGATTATAGACCAGAGACACCAAAGCGCCGAAGCTGTCGGGCGGCAACTGGCCGGAAGCAGGAAACGCATTCAGAGTTTTGCTGATCTGGGATGGCAATGAATAGGTGTTTAAAACCGTGGCGGCGGCGGCCTTGTCGATGACAATGGATTTGACCGATGCCAGCGCCTTATGGGCTGCGGCGCCCGTGAGCCCCTTGACCGCTTCGAGTTTCGCCATGTCTTCGGACGACAACAGGCCGCTCCAGGCTGACAAACTGTCAGGATCGGCGCCAATGTCGCAGCCATAACCAATGGTTACGCCGCTCTCGCCGCCGGGCCATTCGGGATTGGGCGGGGAGCCCTCAAAAGAGGTGATCAGGTTGAGAGCCGCATCGGACAGAGAAGAAGGCATAAGAGGCACCTTATGGTTTGGCGCAAAGCCATGGGGTCGCATGAAGATTGCTATCATAGACATGCAATCAGAACCATGGCACCTGTGCACACCGATGGGTTTCCGTCATATCATCGAGCTTTAATGTTAACCCATTAAAGCGGCCCTCAAACGCCGGGCGGGCGCGTCCGCGCCCTTGGCTTCGCGTCCACGAGGACGCGGGGCCGCCGTCGCGGCCCGCTCCTCGAGTCTTGAGTTAACCCATTAAAGCGGCCCTCAGACGCCGGGCGGGCGCGTCCGCGCCCCAATCAAGGCCTCTCGCCTGAGTCCACGGCCAAATGGCCCCGCTGTTCCAAGACCAAAACCGCCAGCGGCGGCACGGTGAGCGCCACCGACCAGGGGCGGCCATGCCAGGCCACGGGTTCGGCATCGACAAAGCCGCCATTTCCAACATCACCGCCACCATAATAGGCAGCATCAGTGTTGAGACATTCCTGATAGCGACCAGGCGCCGGCACACCGATACGGTAGCCGTGATGGGGCGTGGGGGTGAAGTTGCCGACGCAAATCAGGGGATAGCCCGGCGTGTCCTCGCCGGCGGTGTTCCGGGGCAGAGGACGGCGCAGCCAGACCAGAACGCTGTTGGCGGTGTCGTTGGCCTCGATCCATTCAAAGCCGCCGGGCTCACAGTCGCTTTGATACAAGGCCGGTTGGCTTCGATACAAATGGTTCAGGTCTCGGACCAGCGCGTGAATGCCCCGGTGATCGGCATTATCCAGCAGAGGCCAATCCAGACCGGCATCATGGTTCCACTCGGCGAATTGACCGAACTCGCAGCCCATGAACAGCAGCTTCTTTCCGGGATGGCAAAACATCATCCCCAGAAAAGCGCGAAGGTTGGCGAATTTCTGCCAACGATCCCCCGGCATGCGACCAATCAAAGAGCCTTTGCCATGCACCACTTCATCATGACTGATCGGCAGGATGAAGTTTTCGCTATACTGATACAACAAGCCAAACGTCAAATCACTGTGGTGGTAGCTACGAAACAGGGGATCCCGCCCGAAATAGCGCAGGGTGTCGTGCATCCAACCCATATTCCATTTGAACCCAAAACCCAATCCCCCCAACCAAGCCGGACGCGAAACGCCGGGCCAAGCGGTGGACTCTTCGGCGATGGTCATCACGCCGGGATGGCGGGCGTAGGAGAGTTCATTCAAGCGTCGTAAAAAGGCGATGGCCTCGAGATTTTCCTTCCCGCCGTAACGGTTGGGAATCCATTCGCCTTCTTTACGGCTGTAATCCAGATAAAGCATCGACGCCACGGCATCGACCCGGATTCCATCCAGGTGATAGTGATCCAGCCAGAACAGGGCGCTACCCAAGAGAAAATTAGCAACCTCCCGGCGGCCAAAATTATAGACCAGAGTGTTCCAGTCGGGTTGATAGCCTTGGCGCGGGTCGGCATGCTCGTAAAGAGAGGTGCCGTCAAAAGCGGCTAACCCATGGGGATCGCTAGGAAAATGGCCCGGCACCCAGTCCAGCAGCACTCCCAATCCGGCCTGATGGCAGGCGTTGACGAAAAAGCGGACGTCGTCGGGGCTGCCGTAGCGGCTGGTGGGGGCATAAAGGCCGATGGGCTGATAGCCCCAGGAACCATCGAACGGGAATTCGGTAATCGGCAGCAGTTCAATATGGGTAAAGCCCATTTGGACCACATAGGGAATCAAATGTTCGGCCAGAGCGCGATAGCTCAGGGGGAGTCCGTCGGGGGTGCGGCGCCACGATCCCAAATGGACCTCGTAAATGGAAATCGGCTCTCGATGATGATCGAGGGCGGCTTGGCGCTGAACCCAGGCGTCATCGGTCCAGATGAAATCACTCGGAGCCGTGACCACCGAAGCGGTTCGCGGGGGGCGTTCCGCTTCCAGGGCCATCGGGTCGGCCTTAAGCGGAAGCGACGCCCCCGATGCGCCCCGAATCTCGAATTTATAGCGGTCGCCGGGCACCACTCCCGGAACAAAAATTTCCCACACGCCGCACTCGTGGCGCTTGCGCATAGGCAGCCGGCGGCCATCCCAGTCGCAGAAATCGCCAACCACACTGACGCGCCGGGCGTCGGGCGCCCAGACCGCAAACGCCACACCAACGGTGCCGTCGATCGCCCGAACATGGGCGCCCAATCGCTCGTAAGCGCGCAGATGATTGCCTTCGGCCAGCAAATGGACATCCAATTCGCCGAGAATCGGAGGAAAAGCATAAGCATCCTCGAATTCTAGGGTGTCCTCGTCGAATGTTACGCGCAGACGATAGCGAAACCGCCGGGTAGCCCCCGGCACCGGGCCGGCAAACACACCATCGGCGTGAAGACAGGCCAGCCGAGCGGCCACCGTCGGCGCCTTGCCAGGATCGCAGTCGATCACCTCCACGGCCCGAGCGCCGGGAAGCAGCACCTGCACCGTCACCGGCCCATCGGAAACGCTCTGATGCATGCCAAGCACGCTGAAGGGGTCGGCATGATCGGCACGCAACAGCGACTCGATGGAGGCCGGTATCATACCCTCGGGCCTTGATGGTGACTCATCAAGGCTGCCCTCAGACGCCGGGCGGGCGCATCCGCGCCCCCCTAAAGTCACACTGGGGCTTTGCGTCCACGAGGACGCGGGGCCGCCGTCGCGGCCCGATACCGGCGATGCGTCAGTGTCAGGACTCGCCGGTATCAAAGGCGCTTCTGTTTTAGCCGGCACCACAGGGGCCTTGCTCCGTGCTTTGGGTCTGGCGTTACCGGGGGGATGGGAGGGAACGGGCATGGGGCAGTCCTGGGGGCGGTCCGGGGGAGGCCAAAGGCGAGGCCTGTCGTCCAGTATAGGGGTGAGTGCGGTCCGGGGTCTCGCGGAAAGCCGACGACTTATACCGGCGGGCAAAATTTTCTTCTGTCTCGGTTATCCTTAACTTTTTCTAAGATCGGATGAGCCCATCTTCGTAATCGAAGACTATGGGCGAAGGCGGCGATGGCATGATCTGGCTGAAGATAATCACGGCAGCGGTGCTCTCGGGCTCTTTGTTCGCAGTGGTCGAGACGGTGCTACCGTCGCGTC
Source organism: uncultured Rhodospirillales bacterium (assembly GCA_903920145.1). Classification (GTDB taxonomy): domain Bacteria; phylum Pseudomonadota; class Alphaproteobacteria; order Azospirillales; family Azospirillaceae; genus BOG-933. Next base: position 3,342 of record CAIXKV010000158.1, on the reverse strand, counting down.
CGCTTCAGCCTTTCACGATCGAAATTTCAGATTGGCCCGGAGACCAGATTTTCGCCCTGATTGAGCCCCTGGGGCTGACGGCAAGTCTGCCCGTCCGTCTGGATCTGCGACGAGCCCCGCCATCTCGGGATCCGGTCCAGGCTTTTCGGGATGGATTGGTGGATGCCGTGAGCGTCGGGCTTGACCGCGTACCCGAGCTGTTGGCCGAAGGAGGCCGCGTCATCTACGCCCTCGACGAAGTGACGGGAGAGGGAGGACTGGTGGCCGCTTCGGATTTCGCCACCCCAGCGGGCCTTCGTGGCAGGAAAATCGGCGTGGCGTTTGGCCGGACCCTGGAGCCCTTGGCGGTCTCCCTGCTTGACCACGCTGGCGTTGATCCCCAGGATGTCACTCTGGTTCCGCTGGCTCCCGATAGGCTGGGCGCAGCGCTTCAATCCGGACGCGTTGCAGCCGTCGTGGCGGTTTCGCCAAGTGGGCTGGCCCTCTTGCGGCAGCGTCCAGGAGTCGTACCGTTGGCGTTAACGTCAGCGCAGCCCGAGGCGGCCCCAATCGAGGCCGGTTTGGTTACGCATGTTTTGGTCGTTCGGGAAAGCCGAATTCCCGATCAGCGCGATTCGCTGCGCGCAATTCTTCGCGTCCTTTCGGAGGCGGTCGGTATGTGTCGCAAGACCACGGATCCTTGTTTGACGCTGATGGCCACCGCGAGTGGCCGGTCGGCGGACGCCTGGCGTCAGGATTTCGAAGCCGTGCACCTGCTGGATCTGGCCGACAATCAGACGATGCTGGCCGGAGGCGCCGAGGCTCCTGTTGCCCGGCGACTGGTGGCAACGGTGGCGCTTCTCGGGCACCATGGTGCGCGTTCGGCTTTGCCCTCAACGGCGACATGGCTCGATTCGTCGCTGGTAGAAGAGGCAGCCCGGCCATGATCGGATATTGGCGAATTTCATGGCTTCATCTGACGGCCTACGCTGCCGGCGTGACCGTCGTATTGGGTCTGTTGGTCTACGGGACCATTCAGCGAATCAACCAGATCGGCTTGGTCTCGGCTCAAACAATGCTGGTGGCGGCGGATGCCGTGGCGGCAGCCGTCGCTCCCGACGCCGGAAACGGCGATTGGGCAACCGTCCAAGAGCGGGTGCGGGCCATGGCGTCCCGACACATGCGGGTTCGCTATCGGGTGGTGGGGAGCGGTGGTACCGTACTGGCCGACAGCGAGCGGATTCGGGTCGACGGTCGATCAGACGCATTGGAACTGCCCGTGGCGGCCCTGGCCGAGGCCGCACTAGTTCAGGGCCGTTCGCTGGATGCCGCCGGGGCCCAATCCACCGAGATGATGGCGGCGGTTCCGCTGTTCGGGAGTGACGGACATTCGATCGGGGCCGCCCTGGTGGTCGAAGCCGGCTGGGAGCGGCAATATCTGGAGCTCCGAACATCCATTGAGCATCAGGCGATGATTGTCGCTTCGGTGTCCCTGTTGTTGGTGTTGGGCGCCTTCGTGGCGATGTGGCGACTGGGGGCGGAACCGCTCCACCGGCTAAGAGCAATCGCCGAAGCCGCCGCTGCCGGAGCCCTAACGGTACGCGTGCCGGCGTTTCATTTGGCCGATCTGCACGGTGTCGGAACCGCATTGAACCGCTTGTTGGATCGGGTCGAAGCAGATCAGCGCGTGATCACCGACCAACGAGGACGCTTGGACGACCATGAAACGCAACGTCGTCGCCTGGAAGACGACGTTGCAAGAGCCCAAGCTGAAATCGCAGCCTTAAAACAAGTCCGCGAAGCCGCCGAAACCGCCAATGCTGCTAAATCTGAGTTTCTCGCCCGCATGAGCCACGACCTGCGAACGCCTTTGCACGGGATCATCGGGTTTGCCGAGATGATCCGCGACCAGATGGTCGGGCCCATTGGAACCGAGAAATATATCAGTTACGCTCAGGATATTCATCAGAGCGGTGTGCATTTGCTACGCCTGATTAACGACGTGTTGGATATTTCCAAGATCGAGGCCGGCCATTTCGAATTGGCCTCGGATCATATCCTGGTCGGGGCTGTGATCGAGGAGTCGGTTCATGCCGCCAGCCCACTGGCTTGGCAACGGCATCTGACCTTGACAGCGGAGATCCCGCCGAATCTGCCTCGCCTCATGGGCGATGAGCGAACGGTTCGTCAAATGATGTTCAATCTGCTGTCCAACGCCATCAAATTCACCGAACCCGGCGGAGTGGTCACGGTGACGGCCCAGCAAGTGGGGGAAAGACTCGACATCACTGTGGCCGACAACGGCATGGGAATTGATGCCGGGGATCTCGATGTGGTGTTTACCGAATTTGGCCAGGCCGGCAACCCCCGCACTCGTCCCGCCGAGGGCACCGGGCTGGGATTGGTGATCGTCAAGTCTTTGATTGAACTCCATGAAGGCCAGATTTCCCTGCAAAGCGAACCCGGTATCGGCACCGCTGTCACTTTATCCTTTCCACCGGAACGGCTTTGCCGGGAACCGTAGTCAATGCCGTGTCGCGTTCTCGTCGTTGTCGGTAAAAAACGCTGCTTTGTCGGCATCCAAGAAGGTTCCTGAAAAGCGAATATAGGATGTCCCCCCCATGGGCTCCAAAGACGTTAAGGAAAGCATGCCGATATTCAAATCATCAAAAAAGAAAATCGCTCCAACCTCAGGCCCTAGACGGCAGGTTCCATGACAGAAAGGGCCATTACCAACTTTAAAAAGCTTCAGTTGCGTCACCGTGAAGCCTTCTCCGTAAGATTTTACGGCAATAGAACTCAAAATATCCCGTAGTATTTTGTTTTTTGTTGGCTTTCCTTGATTGGCAAACACACGAATACTTCCTAAATTGCTGAGAAAGTAAGCGATAACATTATTAAAGTCGCCTTCATTAACAAGCATATTTTTCAAAGTTTCGACCTGCTCACAAAAACCACCCATTATCATACTCCTTTTACGGATTTACCATCTGCTTCAAATGAGTTTTCATGTCAGCAGAGTATCGGAACACATCGGCAAAGGCAAGCCTAGCCGCAGAATAAACGTCCTAGGCGTTTGAATTTCCGGCTTCAATCAATTTCTGAATGCCGGTGACGAGCGCCCTGAAACTTGGCGATCGTTCATTCCGGGGGAAGAATACGGGGCAAAAGGCCACCCAACATCGCACCAGCAGACGGCTCTTCTAGCAGAAAGACCAATTCATACCGGCGAGCTATAACGATGACACACTGCCGGTCCTCGGGCCGCGACGACGGCCCCGCGCGCCCATGCGCGCGAAGCCAAGGGCGCGGATGCGCCCGCCCGGCGTCTGAGGGCAGCCTTGATGAGTCAACATCAAGGCT
>CAIXKV010000157.1 GCA_903920145.1 uncultured Rhodospirillales bacterium | reverse complement strand
TGAGTTCCACGGTGTCAGCCTGTGGAGAGGAAGGCTCTGGCGGTCGGCGCAAGCCGGCCACGAAACCAGCCTCAGTGAAGCAGAAATCCAGCGTCAAACCTACCTATGCGTAGGTTTGAGCAAGTCTGGAAGAACGGATGGAGCGTTATCGATCTGGACCTTTCGCGCTACGACAGCATCGCCACCCGGTTTGCTGTCGCAGCGGCGGAAGGGTCGTCATTCCTAAAGTCGGGGATTGCCACCCGGAATGCGGCGTTCAACCGGATGATTAACGAGATCGAGCGCGTCGCGGTTCGCAGTCGTGCAGCATTGCTGCTGATCGGGCCAACGGGTGCGGGCAAAAGTAAGTTGGCTCGTCGGATCTACGAGCTTAAGCGCCTAAAGCATCAAGTCTCTGGCCCCTTTGTTGAGGTCAATTGCGCAACCTTACGGGGAGACGGGGCCATGTCGGCCTTGTTTGGCCACCGCAAAGGGGCCTTCACCGGAGCGGTCATGGATCGACCGGGCTTGCTTCGTTCGGCGGACAAGGGCCTGCTTTTTCTGGATGAGGTTGGCGAACTGGGAAGCGACGAACAGGCCATGATCCTCCGGGCCGTCGAAGATAAACGATTTCTTCCAGTTGGTTCCGACCAAGAGTCCTCGTCAGATTTCCAATTGATCGCTGGAACCAATCGTGACCTCAGTCGGGATGTTGCGATCGGGCGCTTTCGGGATGATTTATATGCTCGGTTAAATCTTTGGACCTTTGCATTGCCCGGTTTGGCCGAGCGTCGGGAGGATATCGAGCCTAATCTTGACTATGAACTGGACCGTTTTGCCGAACAGGAAGGCTTGCGCGTGACGTTCAATAAAGAAGCTCGCACGCGCTATCTGGCCTTCGCCACATCGGTGGACTCTCCGTGGTCTGGCAATTTTCGGGATTTGGCGGCCAGTATGACTCGTATGGCAACACTGTCTTCGTCTGGACGTATCGACGTTGCGACCGTTGACGCCGAAATCGCACGTTTGCGTCGACTGTGGTCTGGGACACAAGGCAACGCCTCGAATGACCTTGGGGGCCTGTTGAGTCCCGAGGCGCTGGGGGCCCTTGATCTGGTTGACCATGTTCAATTGGTCGAGGTGATCCGTGTCTGCCGAACGAGCCGAACGCTGTCCGATGCCGGCAGGACGCTCTACAGCGCCTCGCGCTCCAGACGGTCATCCACGAATGACGCCGACCGACTGCGCAAATATCTCGCGAGATTTGGCCTTGATTGGCTGACCGTGACCTCGGAATCCGGTTCAATGCCCTGAACATCGAGCAACGTCTTGTTCTTACGGGAACACGAGCCATACAAGCGTGCCGAGTCTGCACCGAGACTCCAAGGGCGTCTGCCGCCTCACCTATCGTTACCAATCTGCTTATTTCGATAATGTACGAGCATTTTTAGGCAGTCTCAAGGCACTCTGTTAAAAGCCCTCGTCATGGCTTGCCGGTCTCAGGGCCCCGACCGGGATTCAGCGTCAAAGTCGAAGTGTGCGCGCCTTGTGTTACGGCGCCCAGGGTGATCATCGTGCCATCCCGCCAACTCTCGACAAGATCGCGGTAATGGGGCGATAGAGGGTTACCGGATTGGCCGGTGGCGATCATGAATTGGGACTGATCCAGGGCTCCCAGATCATAAACCGCGCGCAGACTGGGGCCGTGACGATCCGCAAAGGGCGTCGACTCGTTGGCAATCTGCGTTCCCCCTCGGTTGAGGGTAAAGTCGTCCCCGCTGGCCGGGATGGCGATGGCAAAAAACGAGCCTAAAATCGGAATGTGACTGAGCAGAGGATGCTCAAACAGAGCTTGGTGCTCGTCTCCCCAATGCCAGCGACTGGGATCACTGCCATAACGGCTGGCCAAAATTCGGATGGCACTTTCCAGGCTGGCTCGCAGCAGATCGGCGCAGGTCCGTGTTCCCGGATCGTTCCGTCGGTCGCACCAACTCGGGGCTTCGTTCAAAATATGAGCCACCACATCCGGATGTAAATCCCAGTATTCGGGGAACAGCGGCCCCAGTTGAGCGGCAAACAAAGAGCGGTTGAACTCGCGCAGCCACCAGGAAAAGATCAAGGGTTCGGGGGCTTGACGGCTGACGACGCCCTTCCAGTGCCACAATAGGGCGAGCGCCGTTTGGGCGGGTCGGGAGAAGGCCGCTGTGCCTGGCCCTGGGTGCGGTAGCATCAACGGTAACAGAAGCCCCGTTGGCAAGGACAGGATGTCGGACTGCATGGCCACGCTGGAGGCCACCGATTGCAGTTCGTTATGGCTCAACAGTCCGTTGATCCGTTGGGCACGATACGGAGCCGGCCAGCGGGCTGCCAGAAACCAGGGGTAATCGGCAGCAACCGGGGCATTGTTGGCATTGACCAAATGCCCGGACGGTGGGTTTACGGCGTGGGGCAGGGCTTCGAATGGGATCGTTCCGGTCCAGTCATAGCTCCCGGACCAACCCGCAACCGGAACCAGTCCGTTGCCATGACTCCGAACCGGCACCAACCCAGGAGCATAAAAACCCGTGGTGCCATTGGTGTCGGCGTAAACAAAATTCAGTTGGGGCGTTTGATGAAAGCGAAGCGCCCTGACAAAGTCATCCCAGTTCCGCGCTCGGTTGATTCGGTATAGGGCCTCGGCGCTGGTGTCGGCCCCGGACAATCCGGTAAAGGCCAGGGCCAGCACTTGCCCTGCCGGTCCGCGCGTATCGGCCAGCGGGCTGTCATCGGGCAGCACCGGCCCGTGACGGGTGGCCCGAACCGTTACGGTCAGGTCGGGGGCTCCGCGCCGATGAATGAGTTCGTCGCGAATTTCGAACGGTCGCGGGCCGTCCGGGGTCAGATAACGATCCCGCGAGATCGGGTCCAATCGCTCGACGAACAGATCTTCGGTGTCGCTGCCGGTGCTGGTGACGCCCCAAGCGATGGTGCCGTTGTGACCCAAGACATGGAACGGCACGCCGGGCACGGTGGCGCCGCTGAGTGTCAGATCGGGAGTTTCAATCCGCGCCAGATACCAAGTCACCGGCGCTTGCAGAGCAAGATGGGGGTCGTTGGCCAGAATGGGGTGGCCGGTGGTGGTTTTTTCGCCTGCAATCACCCATTCGTCGGAAGCTGTGTCGGGGCCAAGCGGCGGAGGTAAGGCTCCGGCAACGTCGTTCAGCAACGTGGCAAAGCGATCACCAAGACCCGTGAGATCGCCAGCCAATGTCACCGGCCCCGGCGAGCCGGTGGGGTACAGGTCGCTTACCTCTTGCGGCGACAGTCGCAGTAACAGCCGCGCCCGCAGCAGCTCCTCCCGGAAATTGCCACTCAATTGAAGGGCTTCAAGCTTGCCCCAAACCAAGCTGTCCGCCGGTTTCCAGGGCTCTGGCCGATATCCCAGGATATGGAACTCCATGGGCAACGGCCCGTGTCGAGTTCCCAGCCAAGCATTCACCCCGGCGGCGTAAGCCACCAGGGCGCGTTGAACGTCCGGTGCCAGGGACTCGTAACTGCTTTGGGCCAGACGATACAGCCCCAGGGCCCGCATAGAGCGATCCAGCCGCACGGCCCAGGGGGTGAAGGCCTGTGGGACGACTTCGGCCACCCGACCGGCTCCGAGCCGGCGCATGAGATCCATCTGCCACAGCCGATCCTGGGCGTGGGCGTATCCCAGGGCAAAATAAGCATCATCCATGCTTTGGGCCTGGATGCGCGGCACGGCGCGGCCATCGCGGACAATGCGAACCGGAGCCCCCAGGCCGGCAACCGTCAGCGTGCCGTCATATGAGGGCAGGCCGGTGCACAACCACCACCAGTAGCCCCCCACTGCCAGAGCAGGAACCACAACTCCCAGACCGAATAGGCCCGCGACGATCCGCCACACCCACCGCATGGCCAAAATCCGACACTCCCTTGCCCCTCAACAGACCCGCCAGAGCGCAACGGCGCCCGGATTGGGCGCAAGAGAAGCCCATTCCTGCCGTCGTCTATTCTCCCCGTCGGGATGTGTCGCTCCGGCCTCGACCCTCTCCGCCGTCATCATCACTGTTACCCCGGTAATCTTGCAAGCGAGTCGCTCGCAGTCCCCGCAGCCCGTGACTATCGATCAGGCGTTGCCAGGATAGAAACTCTTCTACCGACAGGGTATAGCGGCGGCAAGCCTCGTCCAGGCTGATCAAGCCGCACCGTACCCCTGCGACCACTTCGGCCTTACGCCGCATCACCCAACGCTTGGTATTGGGCGGAGGAAGATCTCGTTCGGTCATAGGTCGTTCTCCAGAATGACCGGCGCCGGATTCGGCGGCGGCGCCCATCGGGGCCGCAGCGCCGGGGCCTCCGGCTCCGGGGCCAACCCAAGCGGCGCTGCCAAATCCCGTGACACCCGGCGCTCCGCTGTTCGCTTTCGCGGCGGCATGGCCGACCGAAAGACCGACGTTCCGTGAGGACATTCGGGAAAGCTCCACCCAACAGTATGCTCTGCGCGACGGTGGAAGCTTAACCAGGACCGCTTAATAAAAGGCTAAACTGGCTCCCGACCTTGCTCTGGACAGGCTGGCTCTACGACGTCACCGCCGTCACCGCCGAGGTCTTAACCTTAATGCCATTGCCCAGATCGAGGATGGTATCGCTGCCGGTGGTTTCAATGCCCGTGACGGTTCCGCTGGTGTATGTGCTCGGTGTAATGGCGGTGCCGCTGGCATCCGCTGCCGATGCCGACAGAGTATAGGTTCCGTCAGTCACGGTTGAGCCGCTGCTGTCGGTCCCATCCCAGGTGATCTGGTGGGTTCCCGAAGTGGCGGCGCCAGTCAGCGTCGTGACCACGGCTCCGCTGCTGTTCAGAACCTCGATGGACGCTGTCGCGCCTGCGGAAGGCATGGAATAGGCAATGACGGCGGTGCCGCTGCTCAGGGAGACCTCATTCCCTGAAGCCTCGACGGTATGGCCGATATAGCCCACCGAAGACGCGAGACTGCTGGTCCCTGCCGCTGTCACCAGCTTGTCCAACCGACTGTTGGTCCCCGCCTGCTCTTCGACCTGCGAGAACATCGCCAGCTGATTGGTCATCTGGGTGGTGTCCATCGGATTGGTCGGATCTTGATTCTTAAGCTGGGTGGTGAATAGGGTTAGAAACTCGTTAAAGTTGTAGTCCAACTGCGAGAGGCTGGAGCTGGTACTGGAACTGGTGCTGGAGCTGGTGCTGGATGTCGAGGACGTGATCAGCGGGTTGGAAGACAGGGTGCTGGTCTGGGCCGTCGAACCGATGGTGCTCATGGCTGTCTCCACATACAGGAATTATGAGGGCGGCGGCCTCAGATGCGGACATCCACACGACCGGGTGCGGCCTGATAGCGACGCAACATCACCATGGTATTGGCTGTCGTATCGTCTTCGGTCGCTCCCACCCCCCGCAAGCCGCGCCGCTGGCTGCCGCCGGCGCCATTGCTGCTGGAGTCCCCCTGGTACTGCTGTTGTTGTTGCTGCTGTTGTTGGCTGTACCCCTGTCCGCCGTCGCCGCGCAATCCAAAATTCAGGCTATCGCTGTTGGTCTGGAGCCCAGCATCCTGAAGCGCCCGTTCCAGGCTGTGGGAATCCCGCTGAAGTAATTCCAAAGTTTGGGGTCGGTCAGCGGTGATGGTGGCATTGACTCCGCCATCTTTGTCGATGTTCAACTTGATATCGATCCGTCCCAGCTCTTCTGGCCGCAACTGCATGGTGATGCTGCCGTCCCCGTCTTTGACGCTCCGCTGGATTTGGGCCGTGACCTGATCCGTTGCGCCAGTAGGAAGATTCGTCCGAGCGCCGCGCACGGCCGTCAACTGGCTGGCGAAGTCCTGGCCATCGGTGGCCTGGGGGCCGCTCATGCCAGCCAGGGCTGAAAGGTCGCCTTCTTGGCTGGTGACGCCGCTTTGAGCGCTGTTCGAACCACCGCCGGCCTGTCCGGCACCGCCGCTGCTGTTCCCGTCGCCACTGCCGCTGACTCCGCCGATAGCGCTGGCGGCGGTCGCCAGCCCGGCTTGGGCGGTTCCGGTTGGTGGCGTCAATTCTGCGGCACTCCGAGCCGCCGCCAGCGCTGCCGCCATTTGCCCTGCCGTGGCAGAGGACGAGGCATCCCCCCCCAGAGAGGCGGCAAAAGTCTTCAGTCCGCCGCCGCTGCCGTCGGCGGCGGCACCAAGCGAACCTCCGACGCCGAATCCGCCAGCATCGGCGAGGCTACCGTCGTCATTAGGGTCATCGGCGCCGTTGAGACCCGAAGCGAGCCCGTTCCCGGCGCCGATCTGCGATCCCAGCGTCGTCGTTGGGTCTTTTCCGAGCTTGGCCTGCGGGGTGGCTGGCCCGGTTGCGGCCTTGCCACTGTCCGCAGTGGCTGCGGTGGTTAAACCACTATCGCCGATTTTTGTCGCGCTGCGTGCAGTGCTGGTGCCCGCCCCCGCTCCCGCAAGGGTTCCTCCTTTCAAGCCGACCCCTCCGGTTCCCACCAACGGCGTGGGCTGGAGCATCAACCCGGCCATCATTGACAACGGGGCGTTAGGGTCGCTTTGGGCCGTGGCCGTGGCCGTGGCCGTGGCGTCTTTGGTCGCGGTGGCGTCCTTGACCGTGACGTCTTTCTTATCGGTGGCGGTTCCCGGATCGCTAGGATCGCTTGCCGTCGTCGTGGTGTCTTGGGCTTGGCTGGGGTCGTTGGCCGAGGCGCTCGCAGTTGTCGCTTTGGTTGCGGCCGTGACGAGGGTGCGGCGGTGGGCGGTTCCGCTGGATTGACTGCTGGTTGACGAGGCCCTGGCGCTTTTACTGGTGGACTGGCTGCGCCTCGAATCATCGGCAGAGGACGAACTCGACGCGGTGGCGTTTGGCGTGTCGGAGGTGTCGGAGCTATCGGACGAGTCCGATGTCGATGCGCTGGAACTCGAAGAGGACGATTGTGAGGCGGTGGAGGGATCGGGAGTCGAATCCGGCGTGCTCGATGACGGTACCGCCGCCGGCGTTGGCAAGGGCAAGGCCGTCAGGCGCGCCGCTGTGTTCGCCTGCTGGGCCGCGCCTGCGGCCAATTGACTGAGGAAGCTATTAAAAAAATCAGCCTGCCCCGATGACCCGACGCTTGCGGATTGGCCGGCGGCAAAGGTGTCGAAGGAGGCGCGGGACGTGATTGCGGAGGTTACCATGGCAAGAGCACCCTTGTTCGGGGACACCCCTGGGGAAGCAAACCCCAGGCCATTCCTTGGGGGGCGGCATCCCTATGATTCCTCATGGATTCTTGCGTTGTCCGGTTGGCGTCGATACACCATCGATGCCGACCGGCAGTTCCCGCCGGGCTCTATCCGGCAAATCCTGCCGGGGTGGGCCAAGATGCTCGTGCTTCCGCCCTTCACTTTGGCTGACCTAGGCCCACGAGGCTGCGACTGCGGCCCGCTATCATACCATCGAGCCTTGATGGTGACTCATCAAGGCTGCCCTCAGACGCCGGGCGGGCGCATCCGCGCCCTTGGCTTCGCGCGCATGGGCGCGCGGGGCCGCCGTCGCGGCCCGATACCGGCGATGTGTCAG
>CAIXKV010000156.1 GCA_903920145.1 uncultured Rhodospirillales bacterium | reverse complement strand
TGAGTTCCACGGTGTCAGCCTGTGGAGAGGAAGGCTCTGGCGGTCGGCGCAAGCCGGCCACGAAACCAGCCTCAGTGAAGCAGAAATCCAGCGTCAAACCTACCTATGCGTAGGTTTGAGCAAGTCTGGAAGAACGGATGGCTCCCCAAAAAGGAAGCCTCCGAATAGGCTCCCGACTATATCAAGGCCGCCAAAGGCGGCGAAGATGCAACCGTCAAACCAGGCTGCTTTGCCGCCTGCTCCAGATGACGCACCAAGTCCTGATCAAAGCGCTGGACATGATAACGCAGCATCGCCTTGACTCGAGGCCATATGTTTATGCTCTGCTGATAGTCCCCACCGGCAATCGAGCGTAGACAATCTCCCACCTCGCCGACAATGAGAATATGGCTATGACTATGTTCTAGTAAGCCACCATAACTGAGATCTGACATAATATTTTCTTCGGTGATAAAATGACGCTGCAAAGAACTTTTTAAAGTCTCCAATGACCGAGTGACCTGACCCTGATCACTCTCCAAGCCCGAAATCATAGCGTTAACACTCTCACCAATGGCTTCGATATATTGATGATCGTCGACATTGGCTGCGAAATAAGCTGGAATTGTGGACATCTGAAACTCATTCAAAAAAGTCGTTACGGGCATCCTATAATCTATTTTTCTTTAATCGATAAAACAACTCGGCATTGGTTGGAACAGGCTTAACCAAATGGTCTAAAACACGATCCGGTTTATACCGGCGGGCCCCGACAATGGCCCACCATCAGTCCTCGGGGCGCGGATGCGCCCGCCTGGCGCCCGAAGGCAGTTCGAATGAGTCAACATCAAGGCTCGATGATAAGGAGCCTCGATTCGCACAACCCGATACCGGAAAAACAGCACAACAGTGTGTGTGCAATGCAGCATAAAGTCACCGCCGGGTCACTTTTGACCGGCAGAAAGGGGAAAAGATCAGGCACAGCAGGGGTAGTGAAACTGAAAAACCATTAGTTTGTGGTCGTTTTTGACGGCCTGGGGTGTTTTGTTGTGCCTTGCTGATCGGCAACGACTTGACAGCCTGAAGCGGATCGGTGATATGGAATACTCATAGTGCGGTCGCAGGGGTGGGGGGCCATCCTTAAGACATAAAAGGACCGCGCCAAACATGAGGAAACCAGCCCAATGAGTTCCATCCCGCCCTCAGTCGGACAAGCCCTAGCAATCCGGGACACCACCGCCAATCCCGCGCCACTCGGCTTGTGCTGCTTCGGTCTGACCACGGTTCTGCTTAACCTGCATAATGCCGGGGTCTTTGATCTTAATGCCTCGATTTTGGCTATGGGCCTCTTTTATGGCGGAGCAACCCAGATCATCGCCGGCATGATGGAATGGAAAAAGAACAACACCTTCGCCACGACGGCGTTCTGTTCGTATGGCGCATTCTGGATCGTTCTGGTAGGTTTGATAGTCCTGCCGAAGCTGGTCGCTGGAACCTCTGCCGCTGCCGCCTTCCCGCCAGCTAATGCCGAAACTCTGGCTTGGTTCATGACTCTTTGGGGCGGCTTTTCGGCGGTGCTGTTCATCGGAACCTTCCGCCTCAGCGTTGCCCTTCAGGTGGTGTTCGGCTCGCTGGTTGTCCTGTTCGCCCTGCTCGCGGCCCATTTCTTCCTGGAGAATGCCCAGCTCGGCACCATTGCCGGCTATGAAGGCATCTTCTGCGGCTTAAGCGCCATCTACACGGGCTTGGCCCAGGTTCTCAACGAAGTCTACAAGAAGACCGTTCTGCCGATCGGCCCGGTCGTTTCCTAATCCCAGGAGACTTCATCCGGTCGCAGGTTTGGTTCGGGCGTTCGCCCCTCGCCCCCTCCCGCTAAACGGGAGGGGGTTTTTTGTTGGTACTGTGTCCGCATGAAAGCTCGAGGGTACCGAGCCACTGACCGATCACGGCTTCTTGATCAGGTCGGGCTTGCGCGCCCCTTCGGCAAGCTTGGCGGGATCGGCGGCTTTTACCGGATCTGTTGCTTTTACCGAGTCCGCCGTTTTGGCAGCCTCTACCGCTTTAGCTGGCTCCGCTGCTGACGTTTTATGCTCTGCTGCGGCCCGCCGCTCGGCCCGTTCGGCAGCCAAACGAACCGCAATTGGATCAACCTTGATCATGATCTGCTTCCACTCCGACAGCGTGACGAAGCGGTATTTATTCTCTTTAGCGTAGGCCAAAATCTTTGGCAGGGCCGCCACCGTGTGAGTCTTGATGCTGTGCATCAGGACCACCGCCCCCGGAGACAGGTTCTCAATCACACGGCGGGCAATGACATCCGGTTCGCCCCCCTTCCAATCCTGGGAATCTACGCTCCACAGAATGGTTTCCAGCCCCTCATTTTGGGCAATGGTGTGCGTCACGCTGTCATAGGCGCCATAGGGCGGGCGGAACCATTTGACCGGAATCCCGTTGGTTGCCAACAGATCGTCGGTCTGGTGTAACTCGGCCAACTGGGCTTCGGCGCTGAGGGTCGTCAGCATCGGATGCTGCCAGGAATGATTCCCGATCTCGCAGCCGGCATTGAGCATTTGCTTCAGCAAATCAATATGATGAGCAACCTTGTTGCCGATTACGAAGAAGGTCGCAACAGCGTCATACTCGGCCAGCAACCGCAGAATCTCGACGTCGTTGGCAGCAGAAGGGCCATCATCGAAGGTCAAGGCCAGAACATTCTCGCCCGCCTCGCGCAGGGCTTGCTCGGAGAGTGTCAGGGGACTGCCGGGATAAAGATGGGCGGCATAGAAGGGGGCATGGCCGTGCGTCACCACGTAATCGCTGCTTTCTCCGGCCAACGCCGACGGAGAACGGGCAACCAGACCACCGAGCATCAAGCTGCCGGTGAGTCGGGCGAACTCACGGCGAGTCATCGTCATTCTCGAGTCTCCGTCATCAAACACCGTCCCAAGAACAACAGCGATCGGCTCCCGAACGGCCGGGTCTGCCGCACTGTAAAGCCGAGGCGCTGATAGAAGCCGACATTGCGGGCCTCCGGCGCCGTGACCAGATGAACACCACGCGCGCCCACCCTGCGGCACTCTTCCATAAAATGCTCGACCAACCGGGCGCCAAGCCCACGTCCGCGCCACTCGCTTTGGCAGTTCACATGAAAATGGGCGGGAAAATCGGGAAACTGGCTTTCAAAGAGCGCGTAACCGGGCACATCCCGATAAAGTAGCCCGGCATCGGCACTGTGAAGACACCCCGTCAGATAGGCAATCTCTCCGGCCTGGGGATCCTGCCAGAACCAGACCTGATCCGGGCATTGCTCCAGATAGAACGAGGTCCAGCGCCGAAAGAAGCTCCGTCGCTCGCCCTCCGAGGCAAAAACTGTACGTACCGAGGATTCGAAGAAAATCCTCTCGAAGGCCGTCAACGCCGGAACCGGATCGGCAAGGTCGGACAACCGGACCACACCGCCGCCAATGGTCATGTCCGATCAGCCGTCTGAAGCCGTTGCGCCACGGTTTGCGGAACTAGCATGAAATATCGTCCATGCGCCTTCATGACGCCCGCAGCGTTTGCGGCCTCTTCGCCATGCCCCCAGAAATAATCGCCGCGAATCGGCCCCTTGATGGCGCCGCCGGTATCCTGGGCAATGACCAATGTCCGCAAGAGCCCCCCCGGTATCGGCACGTCATGGAGATCCAGCCAAATCGGAGCCCCCAACGGCACGAAATTCGGGTCCACAGCCAAGCTCCGCCGTTCTGTCAATTCGGTGGTCGCGCCCCGTGGGTCGCCTGAGTTTCGAATCTTGAAGAACACCACGCTAGGATTCAGATTCATCACCTGCTGGGCCTGGTCGGGATGCTCCCGCAACCACTTGCGGATGATCTGCATGGTCATCTGATCGGCGGTCGCCACCCCCTGTTGGACCAGATAACGCCCGATCGGGTAGTATTTCTGACCATTCTGGCCGGCATAATTCAGACCGACCACCGAGCCATCGGTCATCCGCACCCGCCCCGAGCCTTGAATCTCCATAATAAAGGCTTCGATGGGGTCATCAACCCATAACAATTCAAGCCCATGCCCGGCCAAAACGCCGTTAGCGACTTCGGCCCGGCTGGGCAAAGCCCGGCCATTACGCGACGGCATCCGATAAACCGGAACCGTAAAGCGCCCGGTGCGAGTCCAACTTCCGTTCATCTCGCATTCGTAATAGCCGGTGAACAGCCCTTCCTGCCCTTCACCGCCATTCAACGGCACCGGCACGAACCATGTTTCAAAGAACCGGCGGGCTGCCCCCCGATCTCCTGGCGGCACGGTTGCCGCCGCTGCACAAGCAGGTTGCCAATCTGACACCCGCCCAGCCTTGCCCGAGGGCCCCACCGCATGAGCAGCGCCCAGGCTTTGCAAATAACGGCAGGTCCGCATCAAGGCCGGCATGGCTTCGGCAACATTATCGTGAGTCCAGCCGGACAAAACACGGTAAGCAGGAGGGACCGGCCCATCTTCCCCTGAAACTTGCGGATTGGGCGTCCCGGCGCAAGCACTCACCAACAGAATCAACCCCAGCCAGCTTGCGCGTACCGCGTTGCGCGCCCACCCGGTCGTCCGCTTTGCCATGCTTCGTCCCGATCCGCCAAGGCCGCGACTCTGCGCGGCGCCCCGTCTTTTGCTCAAGCCAGCCAGAGGTCAGGCGCCTGAAGGCCGCCTCCGCCGTTGCGACGCAAGGGTTACTCCGAGGGCGGGGCTTGGGTCAACCGAATGCGTAAGGCCGGGCCAAAGAGCTTGGTCCCTGATGCTGGCAAGCCATGACCATGACATACTGCCGGTCCTTGGGCCGCCGTCGCGGCCCGGCGTCTGGAGCAGGCTCGATGGTCTGATACCGGCGAGCCCTGATACTGACACATCGCCGGTATCGGGCCGCGACGGCGGCCCCGCGTCCTCGTGGACGCGAAGCCAAGGGCGCGGATGCGCCCGCCCGGCGTCTGAGGGCAGCCTTGATGAGTCACCATCAAGG
>CAIXKV010000155.1 GCA_903920145.1 uncultured Rhodospirillales bacterium | reverse complement strand
GTTTCCGATCGCGCCAGTTTCCGAAGCTCCGCCGCGCTATGCTCCCGCCGGAAAAACCACGCACCCATCTCGGCCCCCGTCAGTTAGTTGTGCCAGACAAGGACGTATCTACCACATCTGGGAACATCGGGGGAATCGTATAACTCGAAACGCGCGCATCGAGGGATTCAAACGAAATGTACGTAAGGCTGGTTTGCCTTGAGGAAGGGCCGGCAAGCTGACTTTGCTAGAAGGTTCTGGGGACACAATACCCGACCAGCAACACCAGACGATGGCGACCATCACCCAGTGGCTCGTTTCGTCTGCATTGTCGCATAGTTCCGGGGAAACTCCCGTAGCCGTCCTTAGGGCGTCTCCACCAGCCATCTCGCAAGCCTTCGGCGGAGGCGATCAAGCCGATCATCCCCGATGGCCCCAATGCAACCGATCAACATGCCGCCATCGATCACCGCCAGGCGGGAAAGCCGGACAACGCTCGCAACCTTCAGGCCGGTGGCCGGGAAGTCGCTATCGTTCTGGTGAAGAATTTCATCCAGGATTGGCTCGGCCTGTTGGAGTTGCGAAGACACCATAGAGACCAGCCAGTCGTCATAGCGACGGGAAGCCTGACGCACCATCAGAACCGGCCGCAGTTTGGCGCCCGACAGGTTGGTGTAAGGAAAGGGCACCAGAACGATCTGGCCGGCTTTCTTCATTGCCAGCGCTCCCTCAGATCATCGGTGGTGTACGTGACCGGATCATCTTCCATGCCCCGTAGGGCTTGGGCCAGGGAAAAGCCAGCAAAGTCCGCGTCGGTCCAGTCGTCCCGGTCTTGACCCCCGACTGGCACGACCCCCGGCTTGCCGCATCGGGTCGCCAGAAACTCGACGAAATCAAACACCTCAGCCTGCTTTTCCAGGGGCAGGGCCTGAAGTTTTTCGATGAGTTCAGCGTAGCCCATGGCACATCTCCATTGACATGGAAGCTAATAGGGGAGCCCATTTTGCGAACCCCGCGTGTCGGAAATGTATCGGATCGACACTTTTTTCGGTGTCTCGCGAATGTGTCCGTAGCACAAAATCCCAGCATTATCAAGGGGGAGAGTTGTTTTTACAGCTGGGGGCAGCAAACGCGATCTTGTCGAGGTGTGCTGCTAACCTCTTGAAAAATGGTGATCCCGCTGGGATTCGAACCCAGGGCCACTTGATTAAAAGTCAAGTGCTCTACCAGCTGAGCTACGGGATCACCGAGGCAAACACGCACGGGGCCGCGAGGCCGACGTGGTCGTCTGCATGGCCGTTGGGTGGACCATAAGTCGGATGGGTGCTCTAGTCAATCACCAAAGGTTCAATCGGACCATCATAATGAGCGTTATCGATTGGCAATCGGGATCGGGGGGCCTGCGCCTGCATCTTCGCGGGGGGCGACCTCTTGTTGGCGGGCCCACATGGCAGCGTAAGCGCCGCCTTGGGCCAACAGGGCGTCGTGGGCGCCCCGTTCAACAATCTCCCCACCATCCAGCACAATGATTTCGTCGGCATGAACCACCGTTGACAGGCGGTGAGCGATGATGAGGGTGGTCCTGCCGGTGCTCACCTCGCGCAGATTGGTCTGAATTTCCCGTTCGGTGTGCGTATCCAAAGCACTGGTGGCCTCGTCGAACACTAAAATCTCGGGATTTTTTAGGATGGTTCGGGCAATGGCCACCCGCTGCTTCTCGCCTCCTGACAATTTCAGGCCCCGTTCACCGACTTCTGTCTGGTATCCATCGGGCAAAGCTTGGACGAAATCATGAATATGGGCCAGTTTGGCGGCAGCCTCGATGTCCTCTCGATGGGCCGATGGACGCCCATACGCAATGTTATATTCAATGCTGTCGTTAAACAGCACCGTGTCTTGAGGGACGATGCCGATTGCGGCTCGAACGGACCCTTGCGTCACCGTTCGAATGTCTTGGCCATCGATCAAGATTCGACCCTCGGTAGCGTCGTAAAACCGGAACAGCAGCCGGCTGATGGTGGACTTGCCGGCGCCCGTCGGGCCGACGATGGCCACGGTTCGACCGGCACCCACCGTAAAGGATAGCCCCTTGAGGATCGGACGACGCAGGTCATAGGCGAATGTCACCGCCTCGAACACGACCTCACCGCCCTTCACCTGAAGCGGTCGGGCACCAGGAGGGTCCATGACCTCGCGGTCTTCCGACAACAACTGAAAGAGTTTTTCGATATCGACCAGGGCTTGCTTGACTTCACGATAGACAAAGCCAAAGAAATTCAAGGGCTGATAAAGCTGTATTAGATACGTATTGACCAGAACAAAGTCACCTAACGTCATCGTTCCATCAACAATTCCTTGTCCGGCCATATACATGATCACCGCCAAGCCGACCGCAATGATCACCCCTTGACCGGCATTCAGCAGTGCCAGTGAGGTTTGACTGCGGACTGACGCATGCTCGTAGCTCCGTAAAGCCTCGTCATAACGGCGCGCTTCATGCTCTTCATTACCGAAATACTTAACCGTTTCATAGTTCAGCAGGCTGTCGATGGCGCGCGTGTTGGCCCGGTTATCGGTCTCGTTCATTTCACGGCGGAACCGTGTCCGCCATTCGGTCACGACCAGGGTATAGGCGATGTAACTCACCACCGTGATCAGCGTCACCAATGCAAAACGCAGGTCAAACATCTGCCACAAAATGACCGTAACCAACCCGAGTTCCAGCAATGTCGGCAAAATGTTGAACAGCATGAACCGCAATAACGTCTCGATAGCGCGATTTCCGCGATCAATCGAACGACTGAGGCCGCCTGTCTGGCGTTCCAAATGAAACCGCAAACTCAGGGAATGCAAATGGCGGAACACCCCCAAAGCCACGGCCCGTACCGCCCGTGCCCCAACCTTGGCAAACAACGCATCGCGTAATTCGCCAAACCCTTGGGACGTTACCCGTGCCAGGCCATAAGCCAGGATGATTCCAACCGGAACAGCGATTTCCAGGTGAGCCGCAGCGCCCGTTCCGTGACCGGAAAGAGCATCAACCGCCATCTTATAGAGAACAGGAACATAAACATTGATCAATTTAGACAAAAATAAACAGATCAAGGCTACCGTAACCCGCACCCGCATTTCCACATGACCGCGCGGCCACAGATAAGGCAACAGACTGCGCAACGGCCCTTGTGAGGGCGAAGGCGAAGAGGCATGCGAAGAACCGAAGGGAGGCTGGGACATGGGACGATAACCACGAGGACACAAGACAGTTGGGCGCGGCGGACAGTAACCGATTGCCTCGCGGTTAGCGACCGCCAACGACGCCGGGGCCCCCATCTTCGTGGCAAGGGTCTCGCGTCCTGAGAGGCAGCCTTGCTGTGTCAACATCTCAAGGCTCGATGGTATGATGCGATCCTGACGGCACGATCAACGATTACGGGGTGTCCATGGACAGACTTTCGTTCAAAAGAAGGGCTCAGGTGATGCCAACACCGGGCCGGCACACCGATACAGGGCCGATATCGGACTGCGCCCGCAGTCCCGTGCGCCCAATCGTCGCTCTGGCCGTGATGGCGATTCCCCTGCTGTCGTTTAGCCCGGTGGCGATGGCTGAAGAGTGGTTGGTGGTTCAAAAAGGTCGAGCCTACATGCCCGAAACCCTAACCGCTCATGTCGGCGACCGGGTGGTGTTTTCCAACGAAGACGACGTGACCCACAATGTCTACTCGGATTCGAAAGCCGCCGTCTTCGACCTTGGCGCCCAAAAGCCAGGCGAGAAGGCGACAATCGTCTTGCAGACTCCGGGCATCGTCGATGTGGAATGTGAAATTCACCCCAAGATGCATCTGCTCATTGATGTTAAATGACCCAATATCGGATACTGACGGCACGCGGCAAGAGAGCGGGGAAAACCGGCCCATGATGTGCGACGTCCATGACGACACCGACACCGGCGCGGATACCGAGGACGATGTCGACCAAGAGTGGTTTGCCGAAGAGGATGAGTCCTCGCCGACGCCAGCCAAGTCATCGGCGCCCCCATGGCGGATTCTGATTGTTGATGACGACCAGCAGGTTCACGCCGTGACTCGCCTGGTGCTGGCCGATATGAGTTATCATGGCCGCTCAGTCGAGTTCCTCAGCGTCTATAGCGGTCTCGAAGCCCGCGCGGCTTTGGTCGAATACACCGATATCGCGGTGGTATTCCTGGATGTGGTGATGGAAACCGATGACGCTGGCCTTCGGCTGGCCCATTACATCCGTCAGGACTTGGGCAATTTGGCGATCCGAATCATTCTGCGCACCGGCCAGCCCGGCCAAGCGCCCGAGCGCCAAGTCATTGAGCAGTATGAGATCAACGACTACAAGGCTAAAGGCGAACTGACGGCGGATAAATTATATACTGCCGCCGCCACGGCGTTGCGCTCCTACCGGCACATCACGGCCCTGGAATCCAGTCGGCGCGGCCTGGAAAAGATTATTGACGCTTCGGCCTCTCTGTTCGAGGCGCGGTCCATGGGCCAATTCATCGAAGGCGTAGTTCTGCAATTGCGCTCGTTGATTCCTGGGGCTCGCGGCCTCTTACTTTGCACATCGTCCACCCGGTCACGCAGGAACCCAACCGCGCCCCTGTCTTTCCAGGTGGTCGCCGGGGCCGGAGCCTTTGAGGGATACCAAGGCCGCGCCATTGAAGAGGCATTGTCCGTAGACATCTGCCAGGAAATTTTGGACGCTCATCGGACTCAGTACAATCTGTTCCTGGAAGATCGCTGCGTCATCATCTGCCGGTCACGGGAATATGCCGCGAGCGCGGTTTATTTGGCCGGCCATCCGCCCCTAGAGCCGATCGATCGCCAATTGCTGGAGATTTTTTGCAACAAGGTCGCTATTGGTCTTGATAATGTTTACCTTCACGAGCAGTTGCTGGCAACCCAGCGGGCAACCGTGCATGCCTTGGGGAAATTAGCCGAATACAAAGACGAAGTGACGGGGGATCATGTTCAGCGTGTGGGCCGGATCGCTCGCCGTATTGCCGAGCGTATGCGCGTGTTGGGCTTTTATTCCGAAACCCTGACTGACGATTATATCGAACGAATCGAATTGGCGGCCATGCTCCACGATGTGGGCAAGGTGGCCATTCCCGATGCCATTCTTCAGAAACCGGGACCGCTAGACCCCGATCAACGCGCCAACATGCAGCGCCACGCGGCGGTCGGCGGTTCAATTTTGACTGAAGCCGCCGGCTTGGTTGATCGCCCAACCTATCTGTCCATGGGCGCGGAAATTGCCCAAGGCCACCACGAGCGTTTTGATGGTCAAGGCTATCCTGCCGGACTCAGCGGCCAAGACATCCCGCTTGCCGGTCGGATCACCGCCGTAGCCGACATCTACGATGCTTTGATTCATGAGCGGCAGTATAAACCCGCATGGCCCAAAGAAAAGGCGATCAATCTGATTCGTGAAGAGGAGGGCCGGCATTTCGACCCGAAAGTGGTTGAGGCCTTTTTGTCGTTGGTCGGTGAAGACTGAGAAGCCTGTCAGACCATCGAGCCTTGATGGTGACTTATCAAGGCTGCCCTCAGACGCCGGGCGGGCGCATCCGCGCCCTTGGCTTCGCGTCCACGAGGACGCGGGGCCGCCGTCGCGGCCCGATAAGGGCGGCCCTCAGACGCCGGGCGGGCGCATCCGCGCCCCCCTAAAGTCACACGGGGGCTTCGCGTCCACG
>CAIXKV010000154.1 GCA_903920145.1 uncultured Rhodospirillales bacterium | reverse complement strand
GTTTCCGATCGCGCCAGTTTCCGAAGCTCCGCCGCGCTATGCTCCCGCCGGAAAAACCACGCACCCATCTCGGCCCCCGTCAGTTAGTTGTGCCAGACAAGGACGTATCTACCACATCTGGGAACATCGGGGGAATCGTATTACCAGTGCGACGGTGGCGATGGGCCGACTGGCCGGCGGCGATCTGGAGGTCGAGATTCCCTATCGGACTCGGGGGGACGAAGTCGGCGACATGGCGCGGGCGTTGGAGGTTTTCAAGGAGCATGCCGTGGAAGCCGAACGCACCCGGCGGGCCCGTGAAGAGGAGCGCAAGCGGGCCGAACAGAGCAAAGCACTGGCATTGCGGGCTATGGCGCAGAAGGTGGAGGAGGAAACTCGTGCCGCCTTTAGCGGCGTTGCCGAGGTGACCGAACATATGGCTCGGACCGCTGGAGCGATGGCCGATACGGCTCGGGCTGTCAGTGGAACGTCGCATGGGGTTGCCGTGGCTGCGACCGAGGCTCAAAACAACACGCAAAGCGTGGCGTTGGCGTCCAACCAGCTTTCGGCTTCGATCAACGAGATCGGCCATAAGGTCGAAAGTTCGTCCCAGATCGCAGCCGTCGCCGTGAAGACGGCTGGGAGCGCCCAGGAGGCCATTCGCCACCTTGCGACGGCGGTGGCGCGAATCAGCGAGTTTGTTAAATTAATCAACGGAATTGCCGGTCAGACCAACTTGCTGGCCCTGAACGCCACCATTGAGGCCGCGCGGGCCGGGGAGGCTGGCAAAGGATTTGCCGTGGTGGCCAGTGAGGTCAAGACTCTGGCCAATCAAACCGCCAAGGCTACCGAAGAGATCAGTACGCAAATCCTCGAAATTAGGACCGTCACCGATCAGGCCGTATCGGCGGTAGAGAGGATTGTCAAGGCTATCCACGATGTGGCGGGCTTATCAACGGATATCGCCGTTGCCGTTGAGCAACAAAATGCGGCGACCTGTGATATTACCGACAGTATCGTGAAGATCAGTGAAGCCGCTTATCAGGTTTCTGAAGGGATCGGTCACGTTTCTCATGATGCCACCATGGCTAATGAGCGCGCCGACGAAGTTTCTGGAATCGCCAGTAAGGTTGCAACGTCTGTTCAAGGTTTGCGCGCCACTTTAATCGATCTGGTCCGCACGGCCACTGCTGAAGTGGATCGCCGCCGCAAGCCCTGCTATCGAGTGGACCTGCCGGTGATGATTTCCACCGAAATTGGAACGTCTCATGCCCAGGTCGTAACCTGTTCTGAAGGTGGGGCTATCCTTGTTGGTCAGGGGCTGCGGCTCAGTCGCGATCAACGCGTATTATTAACCATCGCGGGTCTTTCCGAAAGCATGTCCGGATGCGTTCTGGGACCGAAAGAGGGGGGCTACCATGTCAAGTTTGATGTCGGAACCCCGGAACATGCGGCCTTCGTTCCTCGATTTGCCGGAACTGTGCAAGATAATGTAACAATTGCGCGGGCGGCTTGATTTCCAAGTGATCAAGACCTTAGGCTTAAAAGAATTTAATGTGATCGCCGTCTTTCCCGCTTTGGTGGGGGGGCGGCGGCGTTTGGCCACATCTAAACGATGTTGCGTCCCAGTAAAGGGCCTGTCACGATGTTCGTCCGAGGTGGGTTCGATCTGTGGGTCGACTCGTCGATTCGGACTGAATGCCTGGGTGCGCAGTCGATCGGCGAGATATCCGTCGGAATCGAAAGGCAGGGGCTCTCATGTCATTGCAAAACATGAATATTGCGACTCGCTTGGGTCTGGGTTTCGGGGCTGTGACCACCTTGGTTGTGGTTTTGGGTTTGCTTTCGCTCAATACCATGAATTCTTTGGCGAAACTGACCGAGAATCTTCACGAGCACCCCATGGCGGTGACGAACGCGGCGCTGGATGCACGCGGGAACATCGTGAGTATTCGTATGCAGGTTGTATCGGCGGCGCTGGCTGAAACACCGGATGATGTCGACCTTGCTATTAAAGAAATCGATGAATTAGAAGTCGCAACCTACGCCGACTTCAAGATTATGCTGGAGCGTTTCTTAGGAGATAAGGCCAAGATACAGAAGGCGTTGCAGACGTTTACGGACTGGAAGCCGATTCGTGACGAGGTCATAGCGCTGATTCGGGAAGGTAAGCGGGAGGAGGCCCTCAAGATCATCCGGGGGCAGGGAGGGCAACAGGCCGAGGCCGCCCGGACTGAAATTCGAGAAGCATTAATCTTTGCCACCGACAAGGCTAACGCATTCTATAAAAATGCGGCAGTCCAGCGGGATCAAGCGATCCAGCTCACATGTGCCATCTTGATTGTGGCGATCGTGATGGCTTTGGTGATTGCGCTGTTGATCACTCGGAGTATTACACGTCCAGTGACGACGTTGCGCCGAGTGATGGTTCGCCTAGCCCAGGGTGATCATCAGGTGGAGGTGCCGTTTACCCGGCTTCGCAATGAAATCGGCGATATGGCCGCAACCGTGCAGGTGTTTAAGGACACCGGCATCGAAAAGGTCCACATGGATGTTGCCGAAAAGCAGCGTATCGAGCAGGAGCGTCGCGCTATCGAGGCTCAACGCGAGCGGGAGCGGGTCGTTGGCCAGGAGATTGCGGCGCTGATTGCGGCGGTGGGCGAGGGCGATTTAACCAAGCGGGTCGATTTGGCTGGCAAGGACGGTTTCTATCGGACTATGAGCGAAGGCATCAATCATCTGACCGACACTGTCGAGGCGGTTATTGCCGATTTGACCATAATGGCCGAGGGGGTGGCCAAGGGGGATCTGAGCAATCGCGTTACCAAAAGCTATCAGGGCGCTTTTCAAAAGCTTACGGTTGATTTCAACACGACGTCTGATCGATTGGCTGAAATTGTTGGTCAGATCACCATGGCAACGGACGCCATTTCATCTGCCGCTGGCGAAGTGTCCGCCGGCAGTGCCGATTTGTCGGAGCGTACCGAGCAACAGGCGTCAAGCCTGGAGGAGACGGCGGCGTCCTTGGAGCAATTGGGCGCCACTGTTCGCACCAGCGCCGAAAACGGCCAGCGCGCCAACAAAATGGTGGGTGATGCCCGGCGTGCCGCTGAAGAGGGCGGCGTGGTCGCCGGGTCGGCTATTGATGCCATGAAGCTGATCGCCGAGGCCTCACGCAAGATCACCGAGATCATCGGCGTCATTGATGAAATTGCCTTCCAGACCAATCTGTTGGCCTTGAACGCGGCGGTCGAGGCGGCACGGGCCGGGGATGCCGGAAAGGGCTTTGCCGTGGTGGCGCAAGAGGTGCGGGTGTTGGCCCATCGTTCGGCGCAAGCATCCAAAGAGATCAAGACTCTGATCCTGAACAGCGACAATCAGGTTCAGAACGGTGTTGAGCTGGTCAAAAAGGCTGGCGAGTCGCTCGGGGGAATCGCCAGCGGGGTTCGGCAGGTGGCGACCTTGATCGGCGAAATGGCTTCGGCCAGCACGGAACAGGCCACGGCTTTGGATGAGATCAATGTGGCGGTGTCGTCTATGGATGAAATGACCCAGAAGAATGCGGCACTCGTCGAAGAAACCTCGGCTGCCGCAGAGGCCATGTCCAACCAAGCCGCCGATCTGCGTAACATGATGGCTTTCTTCGGGTCCGAAAAACAGGCGGTTGCGGCTTCTGGCACCGGCCCTGCCTCGAAGGCGTCGAAGGCGCCACCGTCGCGACCTGTGATGGCGACGGGACGTTCCGGGTCAGCGGTGCGGGCCCAGGGGACGGCGGCTCATGACCCGGTGGGGCGCCGCTCGGCCGTTGTTAAGCCGGCCTTACCGGCCAAGGCTGGACGGGCTTCCGAGACCGTTTCAACCCTTTCGCTGAAAGCGCGAGAAGGCGGGGCATTGAAGCACGCAAAAAATGATTTTGATGAGGAATGGAAGGAATTTTAGTCGTGAGTTCCGCAGGGCCTTTCAAAGCCCAGGGGATTTCAGTCCAGGATGATCACCGCTCTTGGGTCTTGTGGGCCCAGGGGCGGCCCTGGTCGGGCGTTCGTAAGGTTCAAGGGTAGAGAGGCGACTTCCTGGTTTTTTGTTTTTCAACCCATTGGACCGGGTTTCGTTGTTATCAGGTGAACTGTGGCGTCTATCTGCCAAGGTAAAGATGTCGCATTGACAAGAAAAATGGCTTTTTCCGGGCCCCGGTCGGCTTTTAAAGGCGTCTCGTTGTTGACAGGCATCGGGTGGGTCCGGCACAGACGTCCACTGATCTGTCGCCGTAGAACGAGTCCCGTCCAGAAGGCCGTTGAGCATGAACATCTCTCTGAAGCGCCCCCGCGTCGTCTCGAGCCTTGCCGCCATTGTGCTGTTTGCTGCCGGAGTCCTGGCGACTGAAACCGCGCTGGCTGAGGATGCCGCCGCACCACCCGCTCAATCCCCGACTTCCAATCAGGCAACGGTTTCCAGTCAACCTGTAGCCTCGGGTCAAGCGGCAGGGTTGGGGCCGGTGTCTCCCGGTTCGGCCTCTGCTCCCGCTCCCGCTTCTGTCAGTGCTCCCGTCACTGCGGCGGCCTCGGCTTCCCCGGCTTCGGGTCAAGCGACAGTCAGTCCTCCGGTTTCTTCCGCTCAAGCGGTTTCCCCCACTCAAGAGGGCGGGTCCGGTCAGCCGGTTCTTGATCGTTGGCAGGCGGCGATGGCGGCCAAATTGGCGGCGATTGATCCCAATGCGGCTCCTGTGGCGCCTCCGATCGGGCCGGGGCCGTCGTTGAAGACAGGCGCCAGCGGCGAACGGGTTGATCGGTTGGCGGCGCAGTTGACCGCACGAGGCCTTTTGGCGGCTGGAACCTATCAGGGGGTCTATGACGATGCGGTCGAGCATGGCGTGCGCGACTTTCAGGTCAGCGAGGGTATGACGGCTGACGGGCGGGTGGGGGATGCGACCCTCGAGGCTTTTGACCGCGCTCCGGCGGTCACCGCAGCGGCGTTGACGGCGACTATGGCCAATGTGCGCCACCTTGCGGCCAGTGCTCCGCGCGAGTTCTTCCTGGTCAATGTCCCTTCCCAGACCGCTTACCTGATCGCAGGCGATAAGGTGGAGTTGTCCATGCGGGTGGCGGTGGGGCGGCCATCGCGGCCAACGCCATTGCTTGAAGACCGCATTACCGACGTGATTCTGAACCCCACCTGGACCGCGCCAACCACGGTGCTGGCTAAGGACAAGCTTCCGTCTTTGCGTAGGACCGGCCATCCCGGCATCGAAGGGGCGACGATTTATCTGGATGGCGAAGAGGTCGATCCGGCTTTGGTGGATTGGTCGTTGGTGACAGCCGATCGTTTGAAGGTGGTTCAGTCTCCTGGCGATCAAAACGCCTTGGGCCGGTTCAAATTCAACCTGACCAACGGTGAGAGCATTTATCTGCACGACACCAACGATCATTCGGTGTTTTCTCGCCAGAACCGGGCGTTGAGTTCAGGCTGTGTGCGGTTGGCCGAGCCCCGGAAGCTCGCCGAGCTGCTGCTGGGGCGGGAAGGGTGGAGTCCCGAACGGATTACGGCGGCGGTGGGTCGGGAGCGGACCCAGGGGATCGGTCTCAACCACCCCTTGCCGGTGCGGATCGTCTATTGGCAAGCGACCGTCGATGACGGTGGCGTGGTTCATGTGTATCGGGATATTTACGGCCATCGTGGGCAGGTGGGGGGAACGACCCTGGCCAAGGGCGAAGCGCCGACGCGGGCAGCCTTGAACACCGGGGCCGAAGCGCAGCCGAAGGCGGAATCGGCAGATGTTTCAGCGCGTGCACCGGAAGCGGCCCATCAAACCAGCCGGGTGCCGAAGCCGCCTGCGACCATCGTCGCCGAACGTGTCAGCCAAGTGGCCCGGTGCTCCGGCTATTGTGGGCTGAAATTGTACTGACGAAGGCCAAATTCCAGAACCCCTCGGCCCTTGCCGTGGGAGCGGCGGACGGAGTAGGGTGCCGCCGCAATGTTTGGCTATAACAAGAGCAACTTGGGACATCCCCATTCCGGCTCTTCGGTCCTGAGCGCGGCCCGTCTTGAGGCCGCCCCGAAGGCGCCGGACCCTGAGGCATGCCCTCACCCGATTTTTTTGCGGCAAGGACTATGGGAGAGGCAAAGATGCCAAAACGTACACGGAACGGTAAACTCCTGTCTTGGGTGGAGGAAATCTCCAACAAGTGTAAACCCGAGCGGGTGCATTGGTGCGACGGTTCTCAGGAGGAATACGACACTCTTGCCGCCTTGATGATCGAGAGCGGAACCCTTATTCGCCTGAACCCGGAAAAACGCCCAAATTCGTTCCTGTGCCGTTCAGATCCCGGAGATGTGGCGCGCGTCGAGGATCGGACCTTCATCTGTTCGACCAATAAGGAAGATGCCGGTCCGACCAACAACTGGATCGCGCCCGCCGAGATGAAAGCCACCCTTGACCAGCTCTTTGAGGGCTGTATGCGGGGGCGGACCATGTATGTGATTCCGTTCAGCATGGGACCACTCGGCTCGCCGATCTCCCATATCGGGGTGCAGATCAGCGACTCCCCCTATGTTGCGGTCAGTATGCGGATCATGACCCGCATGGGGCAGGCGGTTCTGGACGAGCTGGGCGATGCCGATTTCGTGCCGTGCCTGCATTCGGTAGGGGCCCCGCTGGCCGACGACCAAGCCGATGTTCCGTGGCCGTGCAACGAAACCCATAAATACATCGTTCATTTCCCCGAAGAGCACTCGATCGTTTCCTACGGCTCGGGGTATGGCGGCAACGCCCTGCTTGGCAAGAAGTGCTTTGCGTTGCGAATCGCCTCGGCGATGGGCCGCGAGCAGGGCTGGCTGGCCGAGCATATGCTGATTTTGGGCGTCGAGGATCCCAAAGGCGAGAAGACTTATGTCGCGGCGGCGTTCCCGTCGGCGTGCGGCAAGACCAATTTCGCCATGCTGGTTCCGCCCCAGAGCTTTGACGGCTGGAAAATTCGGACCATCGGCGACGATATCGCTTGGATCAAGCCGCAGCCGGATGGCAGCCTGCGCGCCATCAATCCCGAAGCGGGATTCTTTGGGGTGGCTCCTGGCACCAGCTTGAAATCCAATCCCAACGCCCTGCGTACCCTCAGCGCCAATGCCATTTTCACCAATGTGGCCTTGACTGATGACGGCGACGTTTGGTGGGAAGGGCTGAGTGAACCGCCGGCTCATCTGATCGATTGGCGCGGTGTGGATTGGACGCCTGATTGTGGTCGTCCTGCCGCCCACGCGAATTCCCGTTTCACGGCGCCGGCCCACCAGTGCCCGAGCATCGATCCGGCGTGGGAAGACCCAGCGGGCGTCCCGATCTCGGCCTTTATCTTCGGTGGCCGGTTGTCCAAGACCTTCCCACTGGTGTTCCAAGCTTCGAGCTGGCGCAACGGCGTTTATTGGGCTGCAACCATGGGCTCCGAAGCCACGGCGGCAGCGGTGGGGCAGGCGGCGATCCGTCGGGATCCCTTCGCGATGTTGCCGTTCTGCGGTTACAACATGGGGGATTACTGGAACCACTGGTTGACCTTTGAAAAGCGGGTTAAAAATCTGCCGGGGATTTTCCGAGTTAATTGGTTCCGCAAGGATCAGGCCGGCAAGTTCGCGTGGCCGGGCTTTGGCGACAATATGCGGGTGCTGAAGTGGATTGTTGAGCGCGTGCGCGATCGGGCTCCCGAGCCTGTGGCGAGCCCGTTCGGCTATATGCCGCGTTACGAGCATCTGGATTGGACCGGCTTAGAGTTCTCGCGGGCTCAGTTCGAGGCGATCATGAACATTGATCGCGAAGAAGCCTTGGCCGAAGCGCGGGATCAGGTGGAATTGCTGGACCGTTTTGGTCGTCACCTGCCTGCCGATCTGGAGCGGGAGCGCCAGGATCTGATCGAGCGCCTGGAAGCCTCTCCGCCGGTGTGGACGGTGGGGTAAGTCGATAAGCCGACGACGAAGAGGCGTTCTGGCCTCTTCGTTCTGTTTTTTAAAGCCAACGCCCACTGACGGGACTCCGTCAGTGGGCGTTGGCCGTTTTAGGAAGGGCTTGGTTTCGTGAGCAGGACCGGGCTTTCGTGCTGGTTCCGGCTCATTGGGAATAGAGACCATACCCTCGGGCTTTGATGTGTCAGCATCAAGGCCCGAGGGGCCTCGGGTCGCGACGGCGGCCCCGCGTCCTCGTGGAAGCCAAGGGCGCGGATGCGCCCGCCCGGCGTCTGAGGGCAGCCTTGATGTGTCAGCATCAAGGCCCGATGGTATCAGCCACCAAGTCCATACACAAAGGTGCTGAGTTTTTTGTCATTAATGGTGATGTGATTGATGAGCCAGGTCCGATAAAAACGGCAAATCGTTTCGTAGACCGGCTCACCGGCCGAAAATGCCTGTTTCATCTTGGAAAGCTCGGCCAAAAACCGTTCATGCTCCTGAATATGGGGGCGCAGTTCGGGAAAGTTGGCCGCTCGCATCACCGATTCCTCGTTGGCGAAATGATTTGCGGCGTAATTTGAAAGCAAATCGATGCCAAATTTGACCGCTGTCGCATCGCCGGCATTATGAGTCGACTGGACGAACAGATTGTAATTTTCAAACAACGACTCGTGCTCACGGTCGATCCGTTCGACTCCGATGGCGTACCGCTTGTCCCAGACCAGCGGCTCAACTGTATTGCTCATGATAAGACCTCCCCGCGTGCGAGCGCGCACAGCATAACGATCAGGAAGCGTGATGCCATGCGGCGGACGGTCACAGCTATTGTTGCGGCGCAGAAAATTTATGAAAAAAAATCATATCAGCTATGCAAAAAATAACGGCCTACAAAACTACTGATCTAGTGCATAAAATTCTCCGCGTTGCCCTAAAAAACACTGTTATTTGTGTAGCAAGAGCAGTGTAGGCTCGATGGGGGGCGCCATTGGCGTCAAGCATTGAAGCGATTTAGAAAATCCATACAATTTTAAGGAGTTGATCGGATGGCTGAAGAGACGGGTGTTCGCCGCACCTTAGGTGAATTGGGAGCGCGTCAGCTTGCAAATACCACCAAGACGCAGGCGCAGTGGTCGGGGATCACGCCGCGTTGGTTGGTTACCTTTTTGCCTTGGACGCCGATTGAGGCCGGAACTTATCGGGTCAACCGAGTCAAAGAGGCTCAGGATAAGAGCCGCGCTGACGTGGAATGCAGCCCAGCGGGTGAAGAAAATCTCCCCGAAACCTTCGTTGATTACGAGGACAAGCCCCGGGAATATACGCTTAACGCGGTGACCACGGTTCTTGATGTGCAAACGCGGGTTTCTGATTTATTCAGCAGCCCTCATGATCAGATTCGTGAACAACTGCGCTTGACCATTGAGAAGGTTAAAGAGCGTCAGGAAAACGAGCTGATCAACAATGCGACCTATGGTCTTTTACATAACGCCGCGCCGTCCCAACGGATCAAGACGCTCAAGGGGCCGCCGACACCTCATGATCTTGATGAGTTGATTTCCAAGGTTTGGAAAGAGCCGGCGTTCTTCCTGGCCCATCCCCGCGCCGTGGCTGCTTTCGGTCGCGAATGCACGAAGCGCGGCGTGCCGCCCCCCACCGTGTCCTTGTTCGGTTCGCAGTTCCTGACTTGGCGCGGGCTGCCATTGGTACCGTGCGACAAGCTGGCGGTGGATGCCGCAGGCAAGACCAATATCCTGCTGCTGCGCACCGGAGAAAAGAAGCAGGGCGTGATCGGGTTGTTCCAACCGGGGATTCCCGGAGAGGTCGCCCCCAGTCTGTCGGTGCGATTCATGGGCATCGATCGGCGGGCCGTCGCTTCGTACCTGATCTCGCTGTACTGCTCGGCGGCGGTCCTGACCGATGATGCTTTGGCCGTGCTGGAGGACGTCGATGTCGGGAACTATTTCGATGACAAGCAGTAATCCCGCAGAAGCGGCGGCTTTGGCGGCGGCGCCGGACCCGGCTGTAATCGCCGCCATGGCGAACGCCTTCTTCTCGGCATTGCCGGGGCAGCCGGTGTCATTGCCAGCGGTCGGAGACGTACTGCCGACGTCCCCTTCGGTGGGGGCGGTGCCGTCGGTCAGAAGCGTGCCTTCGGTTGGGGCCGTGCCGTCGCTGGTGGCGGCGCCGGCCCTTCCGGGGGCCGTTCCTTCGGTTGGGGCCGTGCCATCGCTGGTGGCGGCTCCTGCCGTTCCGGGGGCTCCTCCGGTCGGGATCGTGACCCGATCAGCTCCGGTGTCGCCTTTCTCGGGCGACGCCGAATTTGGGGCGCTGGTGCATTCGTTGGGGGGAGCGTTGTCCCTGGTGCCGCAGTCTCTCGAGACGGCGGCCCCGGCGGCGGCAGCTCCCGCCGTTCCTGGCGAGAGCTATTACTTCCTTGATGAGCTGCGGGCGGTGGGTTCGGGACCGGGTGGCGGTGTGCGGGCGCTTCCCACCACTCCGGCGCTTCCGGCCTCTCCGGCGGGTCTTCCAACGCCGGGGAGTTTGGGATTCGGCCTCGATCTGGGATTGTTGCCGGAAGCCCATCGTCCCGAGACGATTCCGGACCTGGGGATTGCGCCTCGTCCGTTCGACCCTCGGGCGATTCGTCGCGATTTCCCGATCTTGGACGAGCAGGTTCACGGCAAGCCGTTAATTTGGCTCGATAATGCGGCCACCACGCAGAAGCCGTGGGCGGTGATTGATCGGCTTTCGTCCTTTTACCAGCACGAAAACTCGAACATTCATCGGGCCGCCCATGCGTTGGCAGCGCGGGCCACCGACGCCTACGAGGCGGCTCGCGAGAAAACCCGGCGTTTCCTGGGGGCGGCCTCGACCAACGAAATCGTCTTCGTCCGGGGCGCCACTGAGGGGATCAATCTGGTGGCGCAAAGCTGGGGTCGACGCAATGTCGGCGAAGGCGACGAGATCCTGATCACTTGGCTGGAGCATCATGCCAATATCGTTCCCTGGCAGCAACTGGCAGCCGAAAAAGGGGCACGCTTACGGGTGGCTCCGGTGGATGACAGTGGTCAGGTGATTTTGGAAGAGTATGACCGGCTTCTGAATTCTCGGACTCGGATCGTTTCGTTCACCCAGGTTTCCAACGCGCTGGGAACTGTGACGCCGGCCCGTGAAATGGTGGCCATGGCCCATCGTCATGGGGCTCGGGTGCTGGTTGATGGGGCTCAGGCGGTGTCGCACATGCGGGTCGATGTGCGGGATCTGGATTGTGACTTTTACGTTTTTTCCGGCCACAAGGTGTTCGCACCCACGGGCATTGGTGTGGTCTACGGCAAGGAAGATGTCCTGAACGCCATGCCACCTTGGCAAGGCGGTGGCAATATGATCGCGGATGTGACGTTTGAAAAGACGATCTACCATCCGGCCCCCTTCCGGTTCGAAGCTGGGACCGGCAATATCGCCGATGCCGCCGGTTTGGGAGCGGCCTTTGACTATCTCGAACGGATCGGGATGGACAATATTTGCCGGTACGAGCACGAGTTGCTGGTGTATGCTACTCAGGGGCTTTTGAGCGTGCCGGGGCTGTCTTTGATTGGGACCGCCAAAGAGAAGGCCGGGGTGTTGTCTTTCGTCCTGGACGGGTTCCGATCCGAAGAGGTTGGTCAGGCTTTGGACCAGGAAGGGATTGCGGTTCGTTCGGGCCATCACTGCGCCCAACCGATCCTCCGTCGCTTTGGTCAGGAGAGCACGGTGCGGCCGTCTTTGGCGTTGTATAATACGTGCGAGGATATCGATGCTTTGATCGCAGCTCTGTTGCGGATCCAAAGCGGACGGGGCCATCGCGGAGTCTGATTGGAATCGGTGGCGCTTGCTCAAGGCGTCACCGATGCCGACCCTTCGTATTGCCCCTCTTGTCGGTGGCGGCCCGGAGCTTAGTTTCTGACCGGGGGTCGGACACCGGAGCCGTGACAAGGCAGGTTTCATCGGGTGCGCAGGAGTCACCGAGCCATGAGTTCAATCGCGCTTGCGGCACAGAAATATTTTTCCGAAGAGCAAAATAACCGGGATATGGGCTGCGAGGTTTGGGAGACGCTTCGGGGCGAAGCGTTCCGGGTCGTTGCCAACGAGCGGACGTTGCGGGGCTTCATCAACACGGCGGTGTTGGCGCATGACGACTTTTCTTCGGCATTGGCTTCGTTGTTGGCCCGTAAGCTCGGGGGTCCGCATATCTCGTCGGAACGTCTGGAAGATTTGGTTAGGACCGCGACCGCCGATGATCCCGAACTGGTCAAGACTGGCATTGCCGATTTGATGGCGGCTTTGACTCGGGATCCCGCCGCTAACAGCTATTTAACGCCGTTTTTGTACTATAAAGGCTTTCATGCGCTTCAGTGGCACCGGATTAGCCATTGGCTGTGGAACCGTCGGCGGCGGGAGGTTGCGCATTTCCTTCAGAACCGGGTTTCCGAGGTGTTTGCCGTCGATATTCACCCGGCGGTGCCGGTCGGTCGTGGCGTTTTCATCGATCATGCAACGGGCGTGGTGATCGGCGAAACGGCGGTGATCGGGGATGATGTGTCGATCCTTCAGGGGGTAACGCTGGGGGGAACCGGCAAACAGCATGGCGATCGCCATCCCAAGGTTGGTGATGGGGTGTTGTTGTCGGTGGGCGCCAAGGTGCTGGGGAATATCAAAGTCGGACGTCGGGCCAAGGTGGGGGCCGGGAGCGTTGTGTTAAAGGATGTGCCGGACTATGCCACGGTGGCGGGAATCCCGGCCCGGATTGTCGGCTGGTGTCGCGATACTGCGGTGGTGCCGGGGTTGTCGATGGATCAGAGCTTGCCTGAGCCCGATTACCATATCTGACGTCACGGTTTCCAAAGGCCCATAGCCAAAGGCCCATAGCCAAAGGCCCATAGCCAAAGGCCCATAGCCAAAGGCCCATAGCCAAAGGTTGGATCCAGGGCAAAGCCCTGGTTGGGTGAGGGGGCAGCCCTTCCCAGCACAGTCGAGGAGCCGCTCTCCATGCTGATTGGTGTTCCCGCAGAAATCAAAGTTCACGAATACCGAGTCGGCATGACGCCGGCAGGGGTGCGCGAAGCGGTGGCCAGTCATGGGCATCGGGTATTGGTGCAGTCCGGGGCCGGGGCCGGGATCGGTTTTTCCGATCAGGACTATCTTCGGGTTGGCGCGGAAATCGTCCAGACCGCCGAAGAGCTGTTCGAGCGGGCGGCGTTGATCGTCAAGGTCAAAGAGCCCCAGCCGGTGGAATGCGGGCGGCTGCGTGACGGGCAGGTGTTATTCACCTATCTGCATTTGGCCCCTGATCCTGCACAGGCCGAGGCTCTGTTGGCAAGCGGCTGCACCGCGATTGCCTACGAGACCGTTACCGATGAGCGTCACGGTTTGCCGCTCTTGGCGCCTATGAGCGAGATTGCGGGTCGGATGTCGATCCAGGTTGGCGCAGCCAGTCTGGAAAAGGCCCATGGTGGTTCGGGGGTGCTGCTGGGGGGCGTTCCCGGAGTCGAACCGGCTAAAGTGGTCATCCTGGGGGGTGGCGTGGTCGGGACCAATGCCGCTCGGATGGGGCTGGGGTTGGGCGCCGATGTGCTGGTGTTGGATCGTTCCATGGCTCGTTTGGTCGAGCTGGATTCCGTGTACGGACCGCGCCTTAAAACGGTTTTCGCCACGGCTGAGGCCATCGAACGCCATTTGACCGATGCCGATCTGGTGGTTGGTGCGGTTCTGGTGCCCGGCGCGGCCGCGCCCAAACT
The DNA here is from genome assembly GCA_903920145.1 of uncultured Rhodospirillales bacterium. Taxonomy (GTDB): domain Bacteria; phylum Pseudomonadota; class Alphaproteobacteria; order Azospirillales; family Azospirillaceae; genus BOG-933. The sequence goes on along the minus strand of CAIXKV010000154.1, from coordinate 19,514 downwards.
GGTTCGGCGGGATCAACTGAAGACGATGAAGCCGGGGTCGGTGTTGGTGGATGTGGCCATCGATCAGGGGGGCTGTTTCGAGACCAGCCGTCCGACCACCCACGCTGCGCCCACTTACGAAGTGGACGGCATCGTTCACTACTGCGTGGCCAATATGCCAGGCGGGGTGGCCCGGACCTCGACCTTGGCCTTGACCAACGCCACGCTGCCTTTTGTGCTGAGTCTCGCGGACAAGGGATGGCGTCGGGCCCTTTCAGAGGATCGGCATTTGGCCGCAGGGCTCAATGTCCATGCCGGTCGGATCACTCACTCCGCTGTTGCTGAGGCGCTGGGTAAGTCTTGGGATTCTGAGCCTGTCTGATGTCGGGCTCCAAAAGTTAACAAAGGGAAAATTTTTTTGTCGCGATGTCTTTTTCCTCTTTCCAAGCCCGCCGCTTCGACGTATCTACCGCTCACTCGCAAGCGCAAGCGCACGTGCCGCTGGCCCGCCCCTCGAGCTGCTCGAGAAGTGGTTATGCAACGACGTAACGCGTATCCCCGGCCCGCCGCCCGCACAGGGTGACCGACGTGGAGGTTACGATGTTTCATGTTGTTGTCGGTGGGTTTCCGCCGTTCCGTCGAGCCTCTCGATTTGACCAGGCGAAGTGCGTTTCCGCCGGTTCTATGGAGCCGATAAGTACGGGCGCGAACGTGTAACCGCACGTTCGTGTAAGACGGCCCCCGCATTCGCATCCTTTGGCATAACCGCTTTATCCTGGAGACCTGGGATGAACGATAAAATCGCGCGCTTCTTTGCAGAGCGACGACCGGCGACTCCCTGTCTTGTTCTTGACCTGGATGTTGTCGAAGAAAATTATACCGCTTTGGCTACGGCCTTGCCGGACGCTCGCATTTATTATGCGGTCAAAGCCAATCCGGCGCCTCATATCCTGGAATTGCTGGTCCGGCTCGGCTCGTCGTTCGACACGGCGAGCGTACAAGAGATCGATATGGCCTTGGCGGCGGGGGCTTCACCCGAACGCATTTCCTACGGCAATACCATCAAAAAGCAGGTGGACATTGCCCGCGCTTACGACCGAGGCATTCGGTTGTTCGCCTTCGACAGCATCGCCGAGTTGGAAAAGATCGCCGCCGTTGCTCCGGGCTCTCGGGTGTTCTGCCGCATTGCCACCAGCGGCGACGGTGCCGAGTGGCCGCTGTCCCGTAAATTCGGCTGTGACGAAGCCATGGCTCGCGATCTGCTGTTGCGGGCGACCGGGATGGGCTTGGTGCCGTTTGGGGTTTCATTCCATGTCGGCTCCCAGCAGCGCGATCCGACTCAATGGGACGCCGCCCTTGCCGCCACCGCCCAGCTTTTCCGGGATCTGGAGGCCGAGGGGGTCGAGCTGAAGATGGTCAACCTTGGCGGCGGCTTTCCGACTCGCTATCGCCAGGATGTGCCCTCGGCTGAGGCGTATGGTTCGGCCATCTTCAAGGCGCTTCGCACCCATTTCGGCAATCGTATCCCCGAAACCATCGTCGAGCCCGGACGCGCCATGGTGGGCAATGCCGGGGTGATTGAGAGCGAAGTGGTGCTGATCTCCCGCAAGTCCGCCAACGATGATTGCCGTTGGGTTTACCTGGACGTGGGTAAGTTCGGCGGCTTGGCTGAGACCATGGATGAGGCGATCCAATATCCGATCCACTGCGACCGAACCGGCCAGACCGAACGGGTGATTTTGGCAGGTCCGAGTTGCGACAGCGCCGATGTTTTGTATGAACGGGCCGATTACCGGCTACCTTTGGACCTTCAAATTGGTGACCGTCTTCGAATCCTGGCCACCGGCGCCTACACCACCACTTACGCCTCCATCGGCTTTAACGGCTTTCCGCCGTTGCAGGAGCATTATATCTGATCCTGGCGGGACGAACCGCTAGGCTGGGCGTTGCTCGCATCCGCAAGGAGGCGCAAACCTCCTTGACCTCAAGGGTTCAAAGGGCCGACTGGCCCTTTGCGGGTGTGGGCGGAGCCCACGAAAGGCTAAAGAGACAGCGCGGCCTTAATGCCGATCGAGCAAGCTGCCGATGAAGGCGTCGACGGGGACTCGGGCGCGTCCGCGCCCTTGGCTTCGCGCCATGGGGCGCGCGGCGGCAGTCGCCGCCGATACGTCTGCGGCACCCTCAGACGCCGGGCGGGCGCATCCGTGCCCTTGGCTTCGCGCCATGGGGCGCGCGGCGGCAGTCGCCGCCGATACCAACGGCACGGATCATTGTCTAGTTGGTATTACAACATTAGCTCGATGAGCCAGATTGGCCACGAAGATGGGACACGATTCCCATATCCCGGATGACAATATGCGTGGTCAACCAATTCTTAACAAACCGGCATAAATCATTCAAAACATCATCACCGGCTATTAGTCGGTTTTTCATCTGATGTAATTCGATCATAAAGGCTTCGTGATCGATTTTATGGGGAATGAAGTGTGGATAATGGCTATCAATCATTAAAGTTTCTTCATGTTCAAAATGACTGGAGGCATGCTCTTCCAGAACCGCAACCGTAATAGCGATGGTTTCGGCCGGATTGCTATCGGGATTTTCGAGAGACTCAATCAACCAATTGTAGTGGTCAAACAGGGCCTGATGCTCTTGATCCAACTGATCGATGCCCATCCGATAATGCTCGTCCCAAATCAGTGTTCTTGCCATCACGACGCCGTCCTCTTTTCACCTTTGGCTTCCGGGCAGGAATAATCGCCCCGTTGGCTAAGGTCAACCAGCCTCACTTCCGCCGGATCCTGGGGTACCTCCTTGCGATCCGATGATCAGCGGGCAAACCATCGATTGATGGCCGATCTATGAAGAACTGAGATTGAATGACAATAGTATTGCTAATTTGTTATGGTTTTATTGCATAGGTGACAGTTATAAAGGCGATGTGTTAGAGCATCACGTCGTTTGGCATGGCCGCACAGTGTCGGCCTCCGTAATTGTGATGACTGGCCTGGGAGGGGCGATTTCATGCTGTCGAAGAGTCCCATCGGCGTCCGCATCGGCTTGCTGGTGATGGCGTCTCTGGTGACGTTGGCGTTGTTGGTTTCGGCGGCAGCGGTCGGCGAATGGCGGATCGATCGCGCCACCAGCGACTTGAACGCGTTTCGTGCCGTGTTCGAACAAACCGCGACGGCTGAACGACAGGCCGGAGAAATGCGGTTTCAGGCTTTGCGGTTTCTCTCTGAACGGGACGCGACCGCCGTTGCCGCCGTCAACGACACCGTAACGGGGCTCGAGAGTGTGTTGCACACTCTGCATGAGGCTCCGGGCGCGGCGCAAATGGGCGAGGAAATTGATGCCCTGTCCGCAGCGGTGGCGGCCCTCGGAGGGCGGTTCACGAGTCTGGTTGACATTGCCCAGCGTTTGGGGTTGACCGACAATTCCGGGCTGAGGGGCCAGCTCCAAGCATCCGCTGGCGCTGTTGAATCCGAGCTAAAACTCTGGCCCAATCTTGACAAGCTCATCGTGCCGATGGTCACGATGAGGTTGAACGAAAAAGATTTCATAATCTATAATGATCCCTCTTTTTTAGGACCGCACCGGAAAGCGTTTGCCGAATTCAAGTTCAAGTTGGGCGATGTCGGGCTGGACCCAGAGACCCAACAAAAATTAGATGGGTTGTCTAAAAGTTATAAAACTGACTTTGCTACTTTTGTTGATACTACCAAAAGCTATCGGAGCGAGCTGGCTATTTTCAATGATCAAATTAAGGCGCTGGAACCGCGCTTTACCGGATTGTTGGAAGCCGCCCGTAACGGCATGAATACAGCCGTGACCACACAACAACAGGTTCGAGATGGGGTGGTTCGGACCACAGTACTGATTGGCTCGGCGCTGGTGGTGGCATTTATTCTCTTCGCTCTACTGGTGGCGATCAGCATTACTAGGCCGTTGCGGGCCATCGAAACCGCGATGGAACGCCTAGCCGGCGGGGATCAGACCGCCGAGGTTCCAGGGACTCGACGCGGTGACGAAATCGGCGCAATGGCGCGGGCGGTTCAGGTGTTCAAGGAAAATCTGAGCCACACCCGCCAACTAGAAGCAGACGGTCGCCAGAGTGAGCGGCGCGCAGAGGCCGCTCGTAAACAAATGCTGCTGGAAGTTGCCAACGACTTCGATGGTGCTTTCGGTCGGGTACTAGCCACTGTCGGCACAGCAGCCGAGCGTATCCGTGACGGTTCGCACATCATGCGCGATACCGCCGAGAAAATGGCCGAGCAGGCTGCCGACACCGCCAGCAAATCCCAGAAAACTGCTGAAATCGTCGGCACCGTCAACCGCGTTTCCCGAGCCCTGTCCACCTCAATTGGCGAAATCGGCCAACGAGTCGGCAGCGCCGGAACGGCGGTTGGGCGGGCGGTGGAACATGCCCGAACCAGCGATGCCACGGTGCGGGCTTTGGCCGACAGTTCTCGTCGGATCGGTGAAATTGTCAAATTGATCAATGGGATTGCCAGCCAGACCAACCTGTTGGCTCTGAATGCCACCATCGAAGCGGCACGGGCCGGGGAAGCCGGTCGTGGATTTGCCGTGGTGGCGGGAGAGGTCAAGACCTTGGCTAGTCAAACCGCCAATGCAACCAACGAAATCGCCGGGCAAGTCAACGCCATCCAAACCGCCACCGAAGCCGTGGTCGAGGCCATTCACGCCATCCGAACCACCGTTGAAGAAGTCGAGACGCTATCGTCCGAAGTCTCCAGAGCGGTGGAGGACCAATTGATCCAGACTCGGGAAATCGTCGGCGCCGTGGACGACGCGACCGCCAATTCCTCAGCGGTTTCCGAAAGCGTCGCCAATATGGCGATGAATGCCGCCGAAACAGGCCGATCGGCCATCGAGATGATTTTCTCGGCGGATCAATTGCATGAGGAGCTTAGACAACTCCAGGGTGATGCCGGTCGTTTTGTCACTTCGATTCGCGCATAAAGACCTTTGGTCCTTTGGACCCGTGACGTCTTATACCCTCGAGCCTTGATGGTGACTCATCAAGGCTGCCCTCAGACGCCGGGCCGCCGTCGCGGCCCGATACCGGCGATGCGTCAGTATCAGGGCTCGCCGGTATTAAGGTCAATGCGGCTAGGCATTGTCCTCGTCTTGGGATTGGTATTGTCACAGAATTATCACGGTTTTTTGCTATACGACCATGTCGACGGGCATTTTTGAGAACCTACCATCACAGGTTCGTTCAAACATGGATGGCTCCGCACGCCTGTGCGCCGGCCTAGCGTCTGAGCAGCCGCGTTGGGCATAATGCGTTAACATGAAAGCTCGAGGATATGACCGTGCCGCTCCAAAGAGTTGGGACCGAGTTGCATCGCGACGCTCGCCCTCGGTATACCGAAGAGGCCGAACTGGCCGCCGGGATTGCTCGCCACATCACCTACGCCTACCAGCCGATTGTGTGCATTCGATCCGGGCGATGCTTTGGCTTTGAGGCCCTGGCGCGCGGCTATGAGCGGTTGGGATTCGCTAGTGTCGGTACCCTGCTGGATCACGTCCATCGCGCCGGAATGCTTCCTCAGGTGGACATGATTTTACAGGAAAAGGCGATTTCTCTCGCTGCGGATTCTCTAAAACGGACTCATGCGCGCCTTTTCTTTAATTTGGATAATCGAGTTCTGCAATCAGCCGATTATTTACCTCACCGAACCAGCGAAATTCTGGCGGATCATGGTTTAGACCCGGCGGCGCTCTGCCTGGAAATTTCCGAGCGCCATGCTGTCCCTGATGCCGTGCGCGTCTCTGAAATTATGCGCTTTTATCGACATCATGCCTATTTATTTGCTCTTGATGATTTTGGTACAGGCTTTTCTGGCCTACAATTGCTGTATGATCATCACCCGGACATTTTGAAAATTGATCGTTTTTTCGTTAACGGCATCGGCGATGATGAGCGCAAACGCTTGTTTGTCAGTACCATCGTGAATCTGGCTCATATCCTGGGCGTGACTGTGGTTGCTGAAGGTGTCGAGACCGAAGCCGAGTTCCGGGCTTGTAAACAAATTGGCTGCGATCTGGTCCAAGGCTACTATGTCGCCCGCCCAACCACCGATATTTCCGCTTTGGATGAATATTATCCGATTGTCACCGAAACCAATCGGCGAGAGCGACGGGAGCGCCCTGGAGATCAACGGCTTATGCGTGATGAGTTGGTTTGTCTGCCGACCTTATCCCTGAGCGACTCCATGGCCACGGTTTTTGAAACCTTCCGCTCCAATGTCAACTGTGGGTTTTTTCCGGTCCTTGATGCTCGTCGCTATCCGGTCGGAGTGGTCCGGGAGTGCGACATCAAGCCCTATATTTATTCTCCATTTGGCAAGGAATTGCTTCAGAATAAAGTTAGTGGTCGTAGTCTTCGCCATTTTATTTCAACGGCAACAGCTTGCGACGTCAATACCGATGCCGAGATGATCTTGGCCATGTACGCTCACACCACTGAAACCGCGCCGATCCTGGTCACCGAGAATTTCCGTTATCTGGGAGTGTTGCGGCCCGAATCGTTACTAAAGGTTATTAATGAAAAAAACCTCATGACGGCTCGCGACCAAAATCCGTTAACCCGACTTCCTGGCAACAATCCGATTGGTGATTATCTTGCTGAAGTGCTGGATGACGAGGATTCTGATTATGCCTTGATTTATTTTGACCTCGATCATTTTAAACCCTTTAACGATGCTCTTGGTTTTCGTCAAGGGGATCGGGCAATTTTGATGTTCGCTGATGTCATGCGAGTCAAACTGAATCGGCCTGCAATGTTTCTAGGTCATATTGGCGGTGACGATTTTTTCGCTGGACTTCGTGGCCTGGCTATCGAGCAGACCGAAGCCTTGGTGTTGGAGGTGCTAAAAGCGTTCCGCACCAACATCGAGAGCTTTTACGACGCGCCCACTCGTGTCCAAGGCTTTATCATCGCCCAAGGCCGCGACGGTGAACCCGCCCAATTCCCGTTGCTCAGTTGCAGTGCCGCCATCGTCGAGATTCCCGCCGGCCCACGGCAAGGCAGCCTCGACCATATCGTTTCGGTTATCGCCGACATCAAAAAAGCCGCGAAAGCCAGCCCCAACCACTTATCCCGGCACCGATTGGGGGCTTGCCTTTATGGCGGTTAGGCTCTGACGGCGGCCCATGGCAATGAGACCCTCGAGCCTTGATGTTGACTCATCGAGGCTGCCCTCAGACGCCGGGCGGGCGCATCCGCGCCCTTGGCTTCGCGTCCACGAGGACGCGGGGCCGCCGTCGCGGCCCGATACCGGCGATGTGTCAGTATCAGGGCTCGCCGGTATAATACGTCCGCAGCGCCCTCAAACGCCGGGCGGGCGCATCCGCGCCCTTGGCTTCGCGCCATGGGGCGCGCGGCGGCGGTCGCCGCCGGTACCAACGGCACGGATCACATTGTCTAGGGCCGTTGGGATTACCCACCCGGTCGGTACTCGGCCCGGCAATTGGGGGTTTCCCAGACCACCAGGGCTTTGAGGACCGCAAGACCGTTGCTGCGGGCGATCACGCGGGGAGAGAGACGCTCGAACCAATGTTTGGCCAGACACTCGGCGGTGGGTTGGCCGGGAATCAGGTACAGCTTGGTGCCAAGCCGACAGTGCGTGGTGGCGGCGTAGCCCGTGGTTCGGACGGTATCGCGGAGGGCCGATAGCCAGACGTTCGGGTCGCTGTCCGGGGGGGCGAGCGTGCAGAGGAAATCGGCGTCGTCGTAGCTGGCAATGAAGCCGTGGTCGCAAGGCTGGTCGATTTCGGCCATCATCTCATCCTTGAGAAAGGAAAAGTCGATCACCATACCAGTTTGCTCGCCGCTAGCGTGAAGATGGCGGGCTTCACTGACGGCTTCGATGGTGTAGCGGTGCCCGTGCAGGTGACGGCATTTCGAGCCGTGCGTCATGATGCGGTGGCCGGCATCAATGGCGATCTGGCGGGTCACGGAAAAAATCATGGAATTCCTATGAGCTTGTGCGTCTGAAGACTCAGTCGCCACCGAGGATGGTCCCGGCAGTAGGCAACCGCAGCCGATGTGTTGGCGATCCGATTGGGGCCGTCTTGGGGTTGAAGCCAAAACTGTTCAAAGGGAAGGGTCGTAAAGTCTGCCGGGTCCAGACCGTCTTGGGGAAAGATCAGTTTGAGGTCGTGACCCCAACGCAGCAACAACGGCGCGCCAGCCTTAGGGCTGACACAGAGCCAGTCAATGCCGTCAGGCGGCAGGCGGGTTCCGTTGGTTTCGACGGCGATTTTAAAACCGTCGGCGTGACAGGCGGCGATCAGGGGCGCGTCCAATTGAAGCAGGGGTTCTCCGCCGGTAAACACCACGAACCGACGATCCCGTTCTGGGCCCCAAGCCGCAGTGATCGCGTCGGTCAGTGCGCGGGCGGTTTCAAAACGACCGCCGCCGTCGCCATCGGTGCCCACGAAGTCGGTGTCGCAAAACCGGCAGATGGCTTCGGCCCGATCGGCCTCTCGTCCAGACCACAAGTTGCAGCCGCTCAAACGGCAGAAGACCGCGACCCGACCCGTCTGTGCCCCTTCGCCTTGAAGGGTCTTAAAAATTTCTTTCACGGCGTACACGGATCGATCTTTCTCTTCTTTGAAGAGCGTATCTGGCTTAGGCGTTGCCTATTGGGCTCGGAGATCGTGATCCGCCACCGGCAAGCGTCTCAGGCGTTGGCCGGTGGCGTCGAAGATGGCGTTGGTCAGGGCCGGTGCGATGGGGGGCGTTCCAGCATCACTGACCCCGCTGGGGGCTTCGCGGCTTTCCACCAAATAGACCTCGATGGTTGGGGCCTCGGCCAGAGTCAGCGCCTTGGCATCGTGAAAATTGCTCTGGAGAACCTGTCCCTTATCAAAGGTGATTTCGCCGGTCAGAGCCGCCGAAAGCCCAAATAAAATTGCACCCTCGATCTGGCTTTTGACCACATCCGGGTGGACCACCAAGCCGCAGTCCACGACGGCCACCACCCGGTCAACCCGCAACCGCCCGTCATCGAAAACCGTCACCTCGGCGACTTCGGCCACCACACTGCCAAAGGCTTGGTGTAGGGCCAAGCCTCGGCCTCGCCGTCCACCCGTCACCGGCGCCAGGGGGCGGTCCCAGTGGGCCCGCGCGATGACCAGATCCAGAACTCCCAGCGTTCGAGGGACGTCGGTCAACAGGGTCCGCCGCAGATGGCCAGGATCACGACCGATGGCCGCCGCCACCTCATCGATCATGCTTTCGGTGGAAAACGCATTGTTGCTGTGCCACCCTGAGCGCCAGAATCCCACCGGCACGCCGGTATCGCGACGAACAGAGTCAATCAAAAGCGCCGGCAGAGCATAGGATTGGTCGTCAAGACCGGCGATCATGGCACTATCGAGACCGTTTTTCAGGGCGCCTGGGTCCACCCGTGCCAGAATCGACGGAGCAACGATCCGATGACGCCAGCCAATCAGGCGGTCAGCGGCATCAAGACCGACCGTGACCCGGCTGACGCTGGCCGGGCGGTAAAAATCATGGCGAATGTCTTCTTCCCGTGACCAGACCAGCCGCACGGGACGGCCCACGGCCTTTGACAGCAAGGCCGCCTGAATACCGAAATCAGACTCCAAACGTCGGCCAAAACTGCCGCCAAGAAAGGTGGTGTTGACCGTGATCTGACTGGGCTTCAGTCCCAGTAAGGGCGGAAGCAGCTTGGCGTATTGCTCTTGGTCTTGGGTCGGCAGCCAAAGCGTGCAGCCGGTGGCTGTTACGCTGGCGGTGGCGCTCATGGGCTCCAGGGGCGCATGGGCCAGGAAGGGCTGGTGGTAAACGGCCTCGACCACCCGCGCCGCGCCGGCTATCGCGTGGTCTGCGTCGCCATGGCTGACGGCAATGGCGATGGCGTGAGAGTCTGTGGTGTCGAGGGCTTTGGTCAAAGCCGAGTCCAGGCTGGCGCTGGTTAAGTCGGCGTTGGCGCCCTCGTTCCAGGATACCGCAATGTCGGCCAATGCGGTTTGGGCCTGCCACCAGCTTTCCGCCACCACCGCCACCGCGTTGGTCAGTGGAACCACCGCGATCACGCCCGGTCGATAGCCGGTGGGACTCCGCTCCTTGTCCTTTGCTTTGGCCTTCAGCGCCGAATCGTCGATCTTGCCCAGGGTTCCACCCAAAACCGGACAGTGCCGGATGGCGGCGTGCAGCAAATTGGGCAAACGGACGTCAACGCCGAATGTTGCTTGGCCGATCACTTTGGCCGGGCTGTCCAGTCGGGGGGGTGAGCGGCCAATCAGAGTCCAGGTCGTCGGGTCGCGCAATGGCGGATCCGGGGGGACCGGCTGCCGACCGGCCAATCCGGCCAGAGCGCCATAACTGGCTTGGCGATCGCTGGGCGCATGACCGACCACGCCGGCGGTGGCCGTGAGTTCGGTGAGGGGCACTCGCCAGATGCGGGCTGCGGCTGCCATCAGCATCAGCCGAGCCGCCGCACCAGCCTGACGGAGTGGCAGAAAGCCGCTGGCCAGGCTGGTTCCGTTGCCGGTTTTCATGCTGCCCAACAGCGGGTTGGCATAGACCGGATCTAGCGGCGCCATTTCGGCGCGCACGGTCTGCCAATCCACATCCAACTCTTCCGCGACCAGCATCGGCAGGGTGGTGAACACGCCCTGTCCCATTTCACTACGCGCGACAATGACGGCCACGGTATCCGAAGACATTTTAAGCCAGGCATTGATTGCCATCGGACTGGATCCGGCCATCGCCGCTGGTACCGGCAGGAACGGCAGATGAAACCCGAGAATCAAGGCGCCGCTTCCCTTGAGAACGGCGCGGCGGCTGAGATTGATCAGCGGCGACATGGGAGCACGTCCTGAGTCCGGGGGGCCATCGGCGATTCTTTAGGGCGCAGGAGGGGTTCCATGGGGACTCTGGGCATGGGAACTCTGGGGCAAGGCCGAAGCCGCGCGATGGATGGCTTTCCGGATGCGTGGGTAGGTGCCGCAGCGGCATAGGTTGGTGATGGCGGCGTCAATGTCGTCGTCGCTGGGGTGCGGTGTTCGGCGCAGCAATGCCACTGTGGCAATGATCAATCCAGGCGCGCAATACCCACATTGGGGAACCTGTTCGGCAATCCAGGCGGCGATGACCTGTTCGGCCAGAGAATCAGGTTGCTGAACCCGCCCTTCGCCAGCTAATCCTTCGATGGTGACAATCTGGGCGTCGGCTAGGGACGCAACCGTCACGGAGCAGGCCCGGATTGCCTCGTCATTCACCAGCACGGTGCAGGCGCCGCAGATGCCGCTCCCGCAGCCGAATTTGGTGCCGGTCAGTTCGAGCTGATCACGCAATAACCACAAGAGCGGCGTATCATTCGCGACCGTCGTCGTTACGGGACGACCGTTTATGGTTAAGGTCACCATGGTCGACTCTCCTGTGGTAATGCCCTGTTGGCTGGCGTCACGTTGGGCAACGTTACGCTGACCGAAAAGACCGAAACCCTCAGCAGGCTCTCCGTTCTGTCTCTCCGCCTCGGCCTTCTATGGACTGCGGAAGAGCGGCGGCGAGCGTTCAGAGCGGCGCCCGTGGCCGGGATGTTATACCATCGAGCTTTAATGTTAATATATTAAAGCGGCTCTCCGGCATCACACGGGGGCTTTGCGCGCATGCGCGCGCGGGGCCGCCGTCGCGGCCCGAGGGCCGGCGCTGCGTCATTGTCAGGACTCGCCGGTTACGGTTACCAAATCACGCAAGTCGACCCATGCCTTACAGCGGCAAGCCCTCCGTGTCATGGCTGGTTCCGCGCATCATCGCCACTCGCCGGTTTTGTGGCTCTTCTTGCTGTCGCTTGCGCCCATGGTTGATGGCGTGCCATATGGTGCGGCGTGCCGTGATGGTATCGGCGCGTCCAGCGTCTTCTCGTCTCCCCCCTTTTTCGTCGTCGGTAGGCCATGACCGCTTCGTCTCTTCCTCCTTCCGGTCCTCCGGTCTCTGGTTGGGTCTTTGATCCAGGCCGCGACTTCGTCTGCTATCGGCTGATCGATCTGGCCGCCATGGTGCTGTGTGAGACGTTTGAGCAAGACGCTCTAACGCAGGATTATTGCCGTTGGTTAGCGAGTCTCAAGCGGAAGTCGGGAGGGCGGCGTTCGGCTAAACGGACGCCACCGACTCCCAGTCCTACCGAGGCGGAGGGTGCGACTCCGGCCCCGGCCCCAACCCTTGAAATGAACGTCTGGCGTCGATCCAAAGATTATACCATTCGGGTTTTGGCCCTGTCTCAAGAAGCGGAATTCAAGGTTCTCATCCACGAAAAAAAATTCCAAGCCGAGATCTTTGTCTTATACGATTATCATAATATAGAGGTGTTGAGGGCTCATATTGAGAGTTTTGTCGGTGATCGAGCCAATGCTCTTCAGGTCACTGGTGATTTTATCAAAATGTTTGATCGAGCCTTTGAGGAAAGCCAAGCGCTTCCGACCAAGCTCGAGGATCCAACGATTGTGGCGCAGGTGGCGCGGATTGTGAATCGGTTAGTGGTGGCAGCAATGCCGGATCGGCTGGGAGAAGGGTTGACGGTCGAAGACGAATGTTTTCTGGCAGACACGCCGGACGCATTGTGGGCACTGCGAGATGGCTTCATCGAGCGGGCTCAGGCCAAGCAGCAGCCTCAATCACAAGCCCAGTCTCAGTCCCAGCCTGTTGCGGCGATCGTCTGGCGGATTGTGTTGGAACGGCAGTTGGAGGGCATCCGTTTTAAGGCCGAGCACGGTCATGATTGGGCCGTTAGCATGATCGATCGTTATCAAGACGATTTGTTGGCGATGGCTGGTCAGCCCGATGTCGATATTGAGACATGGCAGGCCCTGGTGATTGTGCTTGACCGCGCCAAGATCCCGATCAGGCCAGAGATTCGCGCGGCTTCGGTGGAGCTGGTGTCGGGGGCGGTTCAGGTCGCGCCGCCCGTGGCCGATATCGTGCGCGCCATGGAGGAGATCGTCGAAACCGGCGGCGGGGATCCGTTCCGGATCGCGTCTCATATGTTCGATGCCATGACCATGATGCCGCCGGATTTCGCCGATCTCGCGGTTTCCGCCATCGCCGGAGCGCCATTGCCGGTCCTGCGCGATGTCTTGCCGTTGGTTTTGCTGGCGCCAGAGGAGGCATGCCGGCGAGCGGCGGGGACGGCCCTGGAGCGCATGGCCAGCGAAAAGCGCCTGACAGCCGCCGGTTTGCGGCGACTGATCACATTGCGCTCTTGGTTGCCCGAATCCGAGCGGCGGCCTGTGGATCAAGCGATCCGCCGGGCGCGGTTGGCGGGCGTCGATTGTGCGCCTTGGCCGACGGGTCAGATTCGCTCGGTGATCGCCACCACCATTGATGGATCCGGGTGCCAAAGTTTGCTATCAGTGGCCAAGGACGGGAACCGTCATCTTTTCGCCGGAATTCTGACCAAGCAAGGCTTCGGTGTCCGCGATGTTTTGGCCGAGCGCGGCCTGTCCCGGCGAGACGGTGAGGCCATGCTAGCCGACGTCGGTTCCCAGGTCTTGAGCCGCTCGGTGGGACGGTCTTATTTGGATCGCGTGGTTCAGCACGCTTTGTTCACCGGGGTCGCGAACGATCGCACGGCGCCGTTGGCCTTGCTCGCGGTGGCGGAGGCGCTAGGGGCCGCCGAATGGCGGGCGGAGCGACTGAATAGCGAAGCCGAACTTGAGCGTTTATTGGGAGGCTTGCCGGCGGATCTGTCGTCTCCTGCCGCCGTAACCGCCACTTTGCTTGGTACAGGCCGGTGGTTTTCAAACGCAAATCTGACGGATTCATGGTTTGAGGATGATGAGGACGCACGCGAGATTTGCGCTCGCTATCGTCGGGCACCCAAAAAAGCCATCGATGCCGTACTGACGGTAGTGATTGAGCCTCGCCGCCGAATCTGGGCCGAGCGGCTGGTGTGGATGGCTTTGTGGTCCGGTGGGAATGCCGATGGCGGGATCTCTCTTTCGCCCTCTGGTTTGCCGCACTGGTATGAGTACGCTTTAGCGGCAAAAGCCCTGTATGAGGAACAGCCTTTGGCCGAATTACCCTTGATGACCGGAATTGCCCGCCAGACCGTGGTGAACGCAGGGCACGCTGTCAAAGAATAGTCGAGATTCTATGCATGCGTCCAGAGCCGTCGACGTGCGCATTCATATGGTAACGTTGAAGCACGGTGCTGCAAGTTGACAGCTTGAATTTTTGTCAAAATTTCATCCAATAACCATCATCAAACTGCAATGTGTTGCTTGGCATGATCCGCGCCCATGTGAACCCAAAAAGATGGGAAGCCCCGATGCTGGAGGATTTGAACGCGGGTCTGATCGCGGGCTATAGCTTTATGCCCGAACAACGCGGGCAGCGTTTGAGTTGGGTTGACGTTCAGAAAGCGCCGACCGGAGAGGATGGCGAACAGTTTCGTTGGTTGCACCTGAATCTAGCCATGCAGCCGGTTCGGCGGTGGTTGGAAGCCAGCTCTGGTTTGCCTGAGTCCGCAATTGAGGCGATGCTGGATGCCGATCCGCATTACCATGTGGTGTCTACCGGGCAGGGTTTTTTGCTGTCTTTGAATGACGTGATTTTGGGCGAGACCGAAAAGACTCGCGAGAATACTGGCTTGGTGGCCATTTGGGTTGATCGCGGGCAGATGATCACCATTCGCCGATGGCCGATGCTGTGTACCGATCGGCTGATTAAAAAGGTCGATGGTGATTACGCGCCAGAATCCAGTATCAATTTATTTCTGCGGCTGTTTGATCAGATCGTCGATACGTTCCGAAAGCGCGTTGTGCATCTTCGAGTTGAGGTCGATAAGGCCGAGGATCGGATGTTAGCCGGGCATACCAGCGGCCTGCGTTCCCATCTGGCTGGGTTGCGTCGGGAAGCGGTGGCCATGCACCGCCGGATCGTACCCGAATTTCACGGCATCACGCAATTAACAGCACGCTTGCCGGCCTGGGTAACAGAAGATGAGCAAGCTTTCTTTCGTCAGGTCGCCGACGAGGTTGGATCGCTGATCAATGATATTCGTTCAGCTCAGGAGAGAACAAAAGTTCTTCAAGATGAATATGCCGCAATGATTGCAGAAGAAACTAATAATAATCTATTTGTTCTGTCTATTGTGACGGTGATCATGTTGCCGATGACATTTGTTACCGGATATTTTGGGATGAATACGTCGAGCTTACCTCTGACGAGTCCTGATGGGTGGGGTTCGATAGCGTCTAGTGCCATTATTGTAATCGTTGGGGTGGCAACAGCGGCATTGCTACGTTATATGTTGCTACGGAATCGTCGAGACCGATGATTTTTTGTTTTTGAGACGG
The DNA here is from genome assembly GCA_903920145.1 of uncultured Rhodospirillales bacterium. GTDB lineage: Bacteria > Pseudomonadota > Alphaproteobacteria > Azospirillales > Azospirillaceae > BOG-933. Next base: position 4,175 of record CAIXKV010000154.1, on the reverse strand, counting down.
GTTGCGATAACTTTGGTGAAGTCAGGGCGGGTCTGATACCGGCGAGCCGTGATGCCGACGCACCGTTATCTTTTTCGAGGGATCAGAGTGAGTTTCCCGCTTGACAGTTGGGCGCAGTAAGAGATAAAAAACGTCACCGTCGCGAGACGTGGGGACGTAGGCCGTTTTAGGTTGAGTTGGGGGCGGCAGGACTTCCCCGGCGGTGTGTCGGTTTCTTTTCGATGTTGAGTGTGTGGCGCCCAGATTTCTGTGGCGCCTTTTTTTGCGTTCAGTGGTGGGCTTGAGCCATGTTGGCTCGCTCCCAGGAATAACTCTCCAGTCCTATCCGAGCGTCGATGGGGCTGCCCCCTCGTGCGTCCAAAATCCGATCCTGTAATAAGGAATCACTCTATGATCAAGGATTCAATTCGGCGCCCCACTTGCGCCGCGACCATCAATGGTATCCGCGCTCCACTGACTTCTTTTGAGGTTGAAAGCAATAATCATTTTGCGGCGGATACTTGGGAATGCTCGCTGGCGCTAGCCAGCCTGCCGCCAGGACTGGGATTAGACTTTTGGGCCAATCAAGCGCCCATTACCGTTCAAATTTTTGCGGGCTTGGACAGCGATCCCACCACCAGCCTTATTTTGGGTGATGCCGATCACGCAACTCTCGATGCCGCGACCGGCGAAGTTCGCCTTTCGGGTCGGGATAAGACCGCATTATTTTTAGAAGCGCGAACCACAGATAAGTTCCCCGATCACAGCGCCAGTGACATTGTAACGCAGTTTGCCAATAATCATAGCATGCAAGCACAAGTTACGGCGATTCAGAGTCGGGTTGGTCAACAAGATCAGCAAGAATATGCCAAATTAACTAGCGAGCAAACCGAATGGTCTATTTTAACATATTTGGCAGAAAATGCTGGATTTGATCTGTTTGTGGTGGGTAATACGCTCTACTTTCAGCCTCCCAACAGTTCCAATGAACAGCCCTATGTCGTGACATATGTTCCATCGAAAACCGGAAAGATGGCTTATGGCTCAGTCGTAACGCTTCAGTGTCAGCGATCTCTTGCTTTGGCTTCGGACGTTGCGGTTCAGGTGACGTCGTGGAATGCTCGGTTGGGGCAGATCATCACCGGCCAAGCGCACGCGAGCAAAAACGGTTCAGAAAGCGGAGCCGTCCAGACCTATAACTTCCGTGAACCAGGATTGAACCAAGAACAGGCGCAAAAATTGGCCCAACGGAAGCTGCTGGAAATTTGCAAGCAGGAACGGACGATTTGTTGGACGGAACCCGCCAATTTAGCCCTAACACCCCGAACACAGGTTCGGCTTCAAGGAACCGGGACAGCGTGGGATCAGCTTTATGTGATCGACCGCATTCAAAGAAGAATGAGCTTTTCCGGCGGTTTTACCATGAGTGTCCAAGCAACTGCGTCTTCTTCACCGTCTAATTCCACCTAATGTCATCATCATAGACGCTATTTATTATAGCGTTGTTTGTAACGGCGGGCAAATCTAGTGAAATACTAGGCCGCTGATGGCTTTCTGCATCCAAGTGAGGCCTTCATGTTTTGCACTATTTCCAATACTATTCCGAATGATTCTGACTATTCATGCCGCACACGACGCTTGGACTTGTTAACACGGGTTCTCGAAGGTCGGCTTTATGACGGCTTGCGCTATGCCTTTGGCGACGAGAAATCCGAATCCGGCGAGTATATCCCGATTCGCGATCGTCGCCCGGCCATCCGCTACAACCTGTCTCGCATTGTGGTGTCGGATTCCGTGTCCCTGCTGTTCAGCGAGGGGCATTTTCCAATGGTCGATTGTCCCGACGCGGCAACACGGGATGCGCTGCTGGTCTTGATCAAAGATTGTCGACTGAATGCGATCATGCTGGAGGCGGCCTTGATCGGCTCGGTCGGCTCGGTGGTGCTGTGGTTGCGGCTGTTGCGCAACCGGGTTTACATCCAACCTCTACCCACTCTCTATCTGACCCCGACCTTCGATCCCGAGGCCCCGGATCGCCTGTTGTCGGTGTGCGAACAATACAAGGTTCCGGGGCAGGCCCTGATCGAGCGAGGCTATGCCCTTTCCGAGGATGACGCCCGCACAGTGTTTTGGTTTCGCCGGGACTGGGACAGTGTTGCCGAGACTTGGTACCAGCCCTGGCCCGTGCGTGGGGCAATAACGGACCCAAAAGTGGATGAAACTCGGACGGTGGTCCATAATTTGGGGTTCGTGCCGATGGTGTGGGTGCGGAACCTGCCCGGCGGTGATGAAATCGATGGAGCCTGTACCTTTGAAGCCGCCATCGATAGCCAGATCGAGATTGACTATCAACTGTCCCAGGCCGGGCGCGGGCTGAAATACAGCTCGGACCCAACCCTTTTAATCAAAGAACCGGCGATGGGCGGCGGTGCTTTGGTCAAAGGCGGTGGCAATGCCATCGTGGTCGACAAGGATGGCGACGCCCGGATGCTGGAAATCGGCGGCAGTGCGGCTTCGGCGGTGGTTGATTACTGTCGGGCGTTGCGCGAGTTAGCCTTAGAAACAGTGGGTGGAAATCGCACCAGTGCCGACAAGATCAGCGCGGCACAATCGGGGCGAGCCATGGAGCTGATGAACCAGTCGTTGATCTGGCTGGCAGACAAGCTACGAATCTCGTATGGCGAAGGTGCTTTGCTTGATTTACTGCGGATGATTGTTGCCATCTCGCGACAACACCCCTTGAATGATCGAGCCGGCCATCCGGTCGGGCCGTTATCCATCACGGCTCCCCTGAGCCTGAAATGGCCGCACTGGTACGCGCCCACGGCCTCTGATCGTCAGTCCGACGCCACCACCCTGAAAACATTGGGTGAATCCGGTCATTTGTCCCGTGAGACGGCGGTCAAGTCCATTGCTGCCGACTACGACATTGAAGATATCCCGGCCGAATTGGCCCGGATTGCCGCCGATGCCCAGGCGACAGGTCCATTGTCCCAGGCTCCATCGAACGGCGCGACCTCGGCGGCAAATGCTGCTGATTCCTAAACCCTATCACATCTTTACCAACAGAGGTACGTCATGACGACAACTCCGACCATCCCAGATGATTCAGCTCCTGCCACCATCGGTTATGTTCGTGGCTTGATCGAAGCCGCGATGCGGCAACGCGACAAAGCGAGCCAGGACGCCAGCCAACCGAGCAATGACAGCTCGGCTTCGGCGCCCGAGTCCAAGAAAACCGGCGATGACGGTGAATTGTCCGACACCGCCAAAACCCGAATCATCAATAGCGAACTGAAAGCCGAAGCGGTCAAAGCGGGATTGATGGATTTGGATTTTCTGAAACTGATTGACCGTTCGAAATTGCGGGTCACGAAGGATGGGGTCAGCGGCATTGAAAGCGCCCTGGCGGATCTGAAAGCCAGTAAACCCAGTCTGTTCGAAACCGCCAGCACCAGCAGTGCTTCGACTGCCCCGAAGGCTGGGGTTGCTGAACGGTTCGATGCCACCAAAGCCACAGCGGCTCAAATCGCAGAGCGGTTGGCGCAATTGTCTGGACGTAGAGGGGTATAGAAATCCCCTTGCGGTTGACGCCGTCGAACCAGAAGGTTCGCCGGCGTTGCCGTTATTGACAAGGCAGCAGGAAAATCGTTTGATCGCTATCTGTATGAAGGTGTTAATAGGATGGGCTTGGTGCTCTTCAATCGACTGCGGTTTTTTCATCGATGATGAATTTTGAAGATCTCAATCAAAATAAAATAACAAGCAAAGGTCATAAAGATGAAAAGCCGTGGCCGTATCTTTTGGTTTCTTCTATTCTTTTTTGTTATGCTGATGGCTTCTCCACGGGATTGCGATACAGATGGTTATCATCGGTCGTCTTTAGCTTTAACCGTGGCTGTCCAGATTGCTGAAGGGCTGATTTCTCCGGCCAATGACTGGGGGGCGTCGATGGCGAAAACGCCGGAATGGCTTCAGCCCGCATGCCAAGATGGTACGGGAGCAACATTATCTTTGTTCCAGTGTTCGAGCCTGAGTTCTGGCAAACTCGAACAGGACGGATGTCCGAAGTTCGAGATCAAGCGATGCTGGGTTTTGACCGCCCAAGAGAGCCTCTTGAGTAATCCTAAGCTGTTAGGCGCGATTATCGATGGCATAAGCCACCCTTGCCAATATCTCTCGCGGCGGGGTGACTC
>CAIXKV010000153.1 GCA_903920145.1 uncultured Rhodospirillales bacterium | reverse complement strand
GGAGCCCATCCCCATTAAGAATCAGATCTATCTCCCGTCAGCCACACCCCTATCCTGCCAGAGTCGCTTTGTCGCACCCCAGCACCCCGCCAACCAGAGCCCTTCTGCGATCACGACTCAGTCGCATTGAGAACCGCTGGACAAAACGGGGTGAGAATGCTATGCTCCGGCAAACAAACCAAGGCATGCTCGTATGTTTCAATCCCGCCTGAAATCCCTCATTGAATATGCGGAGCAATCCGCGCGTTTGAGATTAAGCCCGCAAACGGAAGTCAGCCGGCATGGGATATTTGCAGAGCATGAAAACAATATTCGTGACCTTCCCGGAATTCACCTAAACGCGCAGATAGAAGAAGGCAGCGATGAAATCTGGCTGACTGTTGACCGCCTGCAAGAGTCTCCAGCCCCATTTCCAGAAAGTGTTTTGCTTAAAACGTGGCTTGAGATTAGCAATACCCCAGAAAGAGAACCCTCGCTTCTCTCTCATGTTGTAGCTGAAAAATTAATCGCGATTGGAGCGCTGGCCGTTCCGAAAGAAACACCTGCTTTCGACCCTAAACAGCTTGTTGCGTTTGCCTCATTTTTGAAAAAAGAAAACATTGAAGATCAATTCAAAGCCTATCTGATAAACGCATGGAGGCCTTGGGCTGCCGAAGAAAAACGCAGGAGGAAAACTATTTCGCTCTACGCGAAGCTGTTTACGCTCAAACAGCAACTCGAAGGGGGAATCGTTGATGCCCAACTGGAACTCGTCTGGGGCATAGGCATAGCCGTATGGAAGATGCAGCAAGTTTCGGTTTCATATCCACTTATCACCAAGCTGGTTGAATTATCGCTCAACGAAACGACTATGGCCATCGAGGTACGGCCTCGGGAGCTTGATCCCAGAATGGAACTCGACATTTATTCAGCAGTCGATAATCCAAGCATTCCAAGTCTGGAAAAAATTGCAAAAGAGTTTTTTTCCAAAGCAACAAATACCATTTCTCCGTTTGACCGGGGCAGCTTTGAGCCGCTTTTGCGTTCTGTCGTCACCAATCTTGATTCCAAGGGCGTTTACTGGCCCACACAAGTCATCGCAGATGACCGCATGTTGCCCAAGGCAGGCGAGGAATTAAAGGTTACGGATACATGGGTTCTTTTTGCGCGCCCTAAAAGCGCCAGCGTGTTCATTCAAGACTTGGAAAATTTCAAAAAGCAGCTTGATGATAACGAAAATGCCGCCTTGTCCCTGCCTGAAACTGTAATGGCGTTGATAACGGAACCCTCTTTGGAAAATGTCGAATTGACGCTGCCTGCATTCAGGGGTGTGTCAATGGTGGGGAATTCAAAAGACGGCAATAGCGGCGTGGCCCGCGATTTGTTTTTTCCAATGCCGTTTAATGATGAGCAGGTTCGCATCATTCAGCTTCTTGCATGCTTTGATGGCGTCGTTGTTCAAGGCCCACCCGGCACCGGAAAAACTCATACTATTGCCAATGTTATTTGCCATTACTTGGCTGAAGGCAAAAAAGTCCTTGTCACGTCCATGAAAGACCCAACCCTAGCGGTCTTGAAAGAAAAATTACCCGCAGAAATTCAGTCGCTGGCAATAAGCGTCCTGACCAGCGAACAGGAAGGCATGAGGCAATTTGAACACGCCATTTCCAAGATTGCTGCCGAAGTTCAGCGGATAAATCGTCAGGCCTACTCACAAGAAATAGATCGCCTGGAGGGGGCGATAGATTCACATCATGCCAAATTGGCCAGAATTGATACCCAGATCAATGAATGGGCGAAAAAGAATTTACAGCGGATAGAAATTGACGACGACATTATCGAGCCGAAAGATGCCGCTCATGAAGTCGCTGCCGCCGAACAAGAAACATCATGGCTGGAAGATGCTATAAATATCGAACCAAAATATGGCCCCCAATTCGACGAGGCGGATATAACCGCCTTGCGCGATGCCAGACGCACCATAGGTGCAGACATAGATTATTTAAACTGCTGCCTTCCACAAATTGTTTCGTTTCCTGACTCGCGCCGCCTTATGCAAGTGCATCAGGATTTGTCGCGCTCAACTGAATTGAAAGCCAAGGTCGATGCCGGCTTGGTTGCCCCTTTGGCTGATAACGCTAAAGCTACATTCGAAGCCGCACAGATTTTATCCGCGCAAATCTCAAACCTGCGTCTATTGCGGCAGACTTTTGAGAACCCCAACACCGGATGGGCAAAATCGCTGCAAGCGTTATTGAGGACAACCTCAAAGGCAGACATCCTTTCTCTCTTTGAGATTCTCGGCAGTGAAATTGATGCCGCCGTTAATGCGCGAACGGCTTTTTTGGCAAGGCCTGTTTCCGCGCCGGATAATTGTGATCAGAACGACGTTGTCATGGTGGGCATTGGCAATCTGGCCCAAGGAAAACCGCGTCCTTTTGGACTGTCTGGGCTTGTAAGCAAGGGAGCCGAGAAGAAGATACTGGAGGCAATCCGCATAGTGAATGCTGCCCCAGAGGAGCCCTCAGATTGGCAGCATGTTTATGATTGCCTGACTCATATGAAAAACATCCGGTCGCTTTTGATGCGCTGGACGCCACTCGCTGACGAATTAAATCTTCCAAACATTCACGCAGAACCCAAAGCTTTGTCTGAGGCTATGGATGTTTTGTCGTTATATCGAAAGATTAAAGAGGCAATAGCCCTTGAGGACAAAATCGTCAGCGCATGCAAAGAAGTCATCCCGGCATGGAAGAAGGCGGACAGCATTCGCTGTGATTCTGCGGCATTGGATGAAGCAGAGTTCACAATCCTACATCATCTAACCCAAAGCCGTCTAACAGAAGCTTGGGCGACCAAAGAACGTTTCCAACAAATTCTTGTCGGGTCTAATGGCCGTATAACTGCTCTGATAAAGGACTTCATTGATCACGCGCTTGGCAACCCATCGTTTGCTGACTCCGTTGTGCAAACGCAATGGAACAAGCTCATGGAGGAGTTGCGGCGTGTTCATGCCCTTGCTGGATCATATGAGACAGTTCGCCGCGTTACGGGACAGATCAAAGAATCTGGAGCGTTGCTTTGGGCGCAGCAACTTTCATCAGTACCCATGGATTCGGCAGTCGATGTTCTTCTTCCTTCAAACTGGAAAAAAGGTTGGCGGCTCAAGCGCCTGCAAAACCATCTCAATTCTATTGATGCCCGCCACGAGCTAAGGCGCCTTGGCAAGTTGCGTTCTGAGGCGGAACAAGATTTAGCCAAAGCCTATCGGGAAGTTATTAGTAAGCGCACATGGCTTAAGCTGGCTGAAAATGCGACCCCCAAAGTCCGGACAGCTCTTAACGCCTATATGGCGGCCATAGCCAAGATCGGCAAGGGAACAGGAAAACGCGCCGTTCGCTATAGGCAAGATGCAAGGCAAGCCGCCATGATGGCTAATCCGGCTATCCCTTGCTGGATTATGCGACACGACAGAATTTCAGAAACGCTCCCGCCTCAATTCGGGTGCTTCGATCTTGTCATCATAGATGAAGCATCCCAATCGGATTTAACCGCATTACCGGCAATTTTACGCGCCAAGAAAATCCTTGTCGTTGGGGACGACAAACAGGTATCGCCCGAAGGCGTGGGGCTGGAGGAAGAAAAAATCCGTAACCTTATGTCTCGATTTTTGGCAAATCAGGTCGAGTTGTATCGCGCCCAAATGTCCCCGGACAGATCAATCTATGATTTATTCAAAGTCGTATTTGCCAGCTCATCCGTCATGTTGCGCGAACATTTTAGATGCGTTGCTCCTATCATAGAATACTCTAAGCGAGAGTTTTACAATCACGAGCTAAGGCCGTTGCGTTTGCCGAGATCATCGGAACGGCTAGACCCTCCGCTTATAGATATTTTCGTGGAAGATGGATTCCGAAAGGGCGATATAAATTCAGGAGAAGCTCGATTCATCGTCGATGAAATCAAAAAGATCGTCAACGATGAGAGGCTGTCTGGTCGCTCGATAGGCGTTGTTTCTCTTCTGGGGGACAAGCAGGCCCTGAAGATTTGGGAGATGCTTGAACAAGAGCTGAGCCTGGAACTCATTAGACACCATCAGATTGCTTGCGGCGACGCCAAGACCTTCCAAGGCAAGGAACGCGATATAATGTTCATGTCGATGGTCGTTTCCGGCGATGTCAAAGCCGAAACAAAAACAGCATTCCAGCAGCGGCTTAATGTTGCCGCGTCCCGTGCGCGTGACAGAATGTATCTTGTAAGAAGCGTCGCCAGCGAGGATTTAAGCAACGCGGACAAATGGCGACGCACCCTTATCTCTCATTTCAGCACTCCTTTTGCCATAGATGAAGAAAGGGCTTCAGATTTTAGAAAGCTTTGCGAGTCTCCATTTGAACGCGAGGTCTATGATTTGCTAATCGAGCGCGGCTATCGTGTCACACCTCAAGTTCCTGTGGGCGAATTTCGTATTGATATGGTAGTTGAAGGCCATAACGATGCCCGCTTAGCCATTGAGTGTGATGGTGATCGCTACCATGGCATTGACCAGTGGGAGAATGATATGCGGCGGCAGCGTATCCTTGAGCGGGCTGGATGGCAGTTCTGGCGCTGCTTCGCCTCAACGTTTGTGATGAACAAAGACGATGTCATTGCTGATCTGCTCAACTGCCTTCGTTCTCACGGAATCGATCCCCTAGGCGCGACAGAATGCGTTATCAGCCCCCACGTCGAGCAACGAAGGGTGATAGCGTTCCCATTAACCAACAATAGCGATGAACCCGAAATAACAGCAGTCCTCGGTTAACCCTGAAAGAGAAATGCCCACTCAATTCTCCCCTGTTGTCAATTTCGCGTAAGGCAAGATAAAAGGACAGCCTCCTTCGGCGGCTATCTCCTTGTCTGCACATCATTTTTTTGGAGGCTGGCGGTTTCGGTTGGAGGCTGTTTGGCGATTTTTGCCTTTAAGCCTTTGTTCTTTCGAGCCTCTTTCTGGAGGCTGTTCAAAATCTGGCTTTTGTTGCGCCCAAGGATGGGGGCTGCACCAATTTCATTCCCTTCCCGATCAAGTTGCCCACGCCATCGCCATGAGGCGTGGCCGGAAGGGAGAAGGGCAACACCACACTTGGCTCTGCGGAACCGACCGCCTGTGGAGATGTGGACAACGCTTCTTCGGTGAGAGCGGAAGCATTGCACAAACTGGCGCGTTGCCCACATCACCACAGACGCAACAACCACAAGCAAGAATATCTGCCTGCGTTGGCAGAAAAACAAGAAAGATTCTCGTCGGATCGTAGTGCAGCGTAGATTAGAGCGTATAAGGGCCATGTGAGCATTCGGTGCTTGGCTTCATAATCGTCTCGTAATTTCCAGTACGGGACGAGGGCATCATGACCACGCAGAAAGACAAATTCACGGGCAACGGAAACGAACAGGCGCAGGGCGAATTGCCGCTCTTTGCCGCGATTCAAACGCCGCTGTCGCTTAAGGTTCTGCGTCTGCCGGACGTAATCGCCCGCGTGGGGCTAAAACGCGCTTCAATCTATCAGCGCATCCAGATGGGAATTTTTCCGAAGCCCGTCCCTCTCGGCCCCCGCGCCGTTGGCTGGCTGGAGCATGAGGTCGTGGCTTGGCTTAATGGACGTGTTCAGATGCGCGGCGCGAAATCGCAAAAATGCGTCGAAGGGCAACTCCCGATTTTGCCGAATTGACTCTTCGCATTCTGCAAACGAAGAAATTTGTCTGACGAGCGCCACTGGGGTATGCTGGTGTCAGACAGTGGGATTGAACCCCTGTAGCGGTTGTAATATGTGGGGTAAGTCTGGGGGTATCAGCAAAGATGCAAACGCGATTTTCTGTTTGTTTACAGTTTGTTGGTGTGATTATTAAATCCCTGTCGCGCCATTTCATTGGCATTCAGCGGTTATTGATCTCACCCCGGAGCGTTGTCGGCACACGGCAAAACAGACCGTTCGCTGCCCCCGACAGGGTCCATCTGTTCGCCCCCCATCTCCTGTGACGCTAAACCCACCTCTGGCCCTCCGTGAAAGTAGACGATTCGCGACGGCGTCCGCCCGTCCTTCGTGGACGCGAAGCCAAGGGCGCGGATGCGCCCGCCCGGCGTCTGAGGGCAGCCTTGATGAGTCACCATCAAGGCTCGATGGTATTACAACGCCGCCAGTCGGGCTATCAGATCCTGAGATTGCCGGCAAAGACTGGGTAGATGATCGATCTGATCCTGGGCCAGCTTGGCGATGTAAGCGGTACCGTTCTCGTGATTTTGCAAAGTCAAATCGTGCAAGGCGTGCGCCCGTTCCAGAGCCACCGTCAACGCCGTGTACCACATGACCAGATCGTGGGGCAGCGGAGCCGGAAAGTGCCCGATTTCACTGCCTAACGAGCGAAAGATCGGCATGTATTCCTGCTCGCCGCGCACGGGATGGGCGTTGGATGTCGTAGCATCCAACGTGTTGCTGAGATCGGTGAGATGGGGCACATATTGATCCCGATATAGTTGGGTCAGCGCGCCTATTTCTCCGATCAATGCCGACGCAATGTTGCACCTCTTCTCGCGCCGGACCGATCTCGACTGGACCAAGCTGGCAATAAATCCAGCGAATCCCCCCACCGCGCCGCCAGCCACCGAGCCGGAAATCTGTATGAGTGCATTGAAGACGGATTCATTCATTCGTCTTTCTCCATCATCTTATATACCAATGGCCTTGGACGTTGATACGTCTGCGGCGCCCGCCCGGCGTCTGAGGGCAGCCTTGATGAGTCACCATCAAGGCCCGTCTTATACCGACGAGCGCAAAGACGGACCCGGTAAGGGGGCTTTGCCCCCTGACCCCCACCAGGACCAAGGCGGTCCTGGACCTCCGACACGTTATGGTTTCCAAAGGCACCGGCCTTTGGTCGGTCAAGGGCAAAGCCCTGGTGGGGGCTCGGGGGCAAAGCCCCCATAACGGCCTATGGGTCTCATCCTTAACGCTCGTTGGTATTACGGCCTACGGCACAACTTCATGGTTGCTGTTCTTCCGGGGCCATGGACCACCTCAACGATCATCTCCTGGGCATGAAATGCCGAACCAGGCCACGTAGAGCGCCGGAAGGAACAGCAGCGTCAAGAGGGTTGCTCCGGCTAACCCGCCCATGATCGCATAGGCCATCGGCCCCCAGAAAATCGTCGGGGCAATGGGAACCATGCCGAGGATCGCTGCCGCAGCGGTGAGTAGGATCGGACGGAAGCGATTCATCGTCGCTTCAATCACCGCATTCCAAGGGTGACGCCCATTCGCCTTCTCGGTTTCGATTTGATCGATGAGGATCACCGAATTGCGAGCGATCATGCCGATGAGAGCCAACACACCCAGAATCGCCACAAAGCCGAGCGGCTTGCCCGAAGCCAGGAGCGCCACCACCACGCCAATAACGCCTAAAGGCGCCACACTCAGCACCAGCAGGAGGCGGTGGAAGCTCTGCAATTGGATCATCAGGATGGTCAACATCAGGAAGAGCATCAACGGCACAACGGCGATCACCGATTGTTGCGCCTTGCTGCTCTCCTCGACGGTTCCGCCCACGGTTACAGTGTAGCCGACGGGCAGGCTGGCCTTCAGATCGTTGAATCGCCCCGCCAGTGATTGGACCACCGTCGCAGGCAAAATGTTCGGAGCCACGTCGGCTTGGACCGTAAGGGTCGGCAGGCGGTCCCGGCGCCAGATGAACGGGTATTCCTGGCCATATTCGACAGAGGCGAGTTGGGTCAACGGAACGGTTCGTCCGTTAGGCAACGGCACCTGCAAGCTCCGAAGGGTCGCCAACGACATGCGCTGCTCGGTGGTGGCCCGCGTCACGACATCGACCAGATAAATCCAGTCCCGCATTTGCGTAACCGTCGCTCCAGTCACCACGGTATTGATGGATTGGGCCAAATCCCGCGAGCTTAAGCCGAGAAGACGGGCTTGATCCTGGTCGACGCGTATCGTCACCATGCGGGCGGGTTCGATCCAGTCATAGTTGACCTTCTGAACCGAGGCTTGTTCGCCCATGATTTGGGCGACCTTGAACGCGATCTCCCGGACGTGATCGGGGTCGGGTCCACTCACCCGATACTGCAACGGCCAGCCGACCGGGGGCCCCAATTCCAGGGGATAGACCCGCGCCACGACGTTAGGGAACGCGGTCTCCAGCGCCTGCTCTAGCCTCGCCTGAACTTGCTTACGCTGTTCCAAGCCTTTGGTGACGACCACAAGCTGGCCGAAATAATCGTTAGGAAGTTGCAGGTCCATGGGCAGGTAGAACCGAACGGCCCCCCTCCCGACATACGTGCTCCAGCGTTCGACATCGTGATCCTCGGCCAGCAGCCGGTCGAGTTTGGCCGAGACATCCCGCGTCGCCTGGATAGAGGCGTTCTGGGGCAACTTCAAATCAATCAGAAGCTCGGAACGGTCGGAGGATGGAAAGAACTGTTGAGGAACAAACAGCATCCCCACAAGCGACAGCGCAAACGCAACCAGGGTCATGATCACGGTGCGCCAGCGGGCCCGCATGGCCGACAGCAGAACCCGGCGAAACAGGGCCATGATCGTGCCCGGCGTCCCGGAATGGACGGTCTTGGGGGGCTTGAGGATCCAGACTCCCACCAAAGGGGTGAAGAGCGCCGCGACGAACCACGAGGAAATCAACGCGATGCCGACAACGGCAAAGATCGAAAAGGTGTACTCACCAGCCGAGCTTTGTGCAAAGCCGATCGGCACAAACCCAGCCACCGTGACCAGCGTCCCGGCGAGCCTTGGAAGGGCGGTCGAACGATAGGCGAAGGCGGCGGCTTGCTCCTTGGTATCTCCGCGCTCCATCCGGCTAATCATCATCTCGATTGTGATCATCGCATCGTCAACCAGCAGACCGAGGGCGATGATGAGTGCCCCAAGCGATATGCGTTGGAGATCGATGCCACAGAAGGTCATCGCCACGAATACGATGGCAAGGACCAGCGGAATAGCGATCGCAACCACACTCCCCGCCCGTGCGCCGAGGGAGACGCAGCTAACGAAGAGAATGATGGCGATGGCCTCCCACAGGGCCTCCATAAATTCATCAACCGCATGTTCGACGGTGGCCGGCTGTTCGGCGACCAATGTTGGTTCGATGCCGATCGGCAAGTCCACAATGATCTCGGCCATGGCACGCTCGATATTGCGTCCAAGTGCCAGCACATTGCCGCCATCTCGCATCGAAATGGCCAACCCGATGGCCTCCTTGCCGTTGACGCGGAACATCGGCTGGGGCGGATCGGCTGGCCCACGGGTCACATGGGCGATATCACTCAACGGAATGATCCGGCCCCCCGCCATAAAATTGACGGCGAGAATGTCCTTTTCCGACCGGAAGGCTCCGCTGACCCGCACAAGGATATTTTCATCGCCGGTCTGGACCACGCCCGCCGGTGCGACCGCATTCTGAGCCTGCAAGGCGGCGATGAGCTGGGAGCGGTCGATGCCCAGACCCGCGAGACGGTCTGTCGAGAACTCGACATAGACTCGTTCATCCTGCGCGCCGAGAACATCGACCTTCGAGACATCCGGCACTTGTAAAAGCCGAGAGCGAACATCGTCAACATAGTCTTTCAACTCTCGATGCGAAAAACCGTCGGCGGTGAAGCCATAGACAATGCCGAAGGTATCTCCAAACTCGTCGTTAAATCCTGGACCAACCACGCCTTGTGGTAAGGTATTCCGAATATCGCCGACCTTCTTTCGGACCTGATACCAAATATCGGGAACCTTGGCTGCCGGCGTAGACCCCTTCAGATTGACAAAGATCGTTGACTGCCCCGCAGTCGTATAACTACGTATGTAATCAAGACCGGGGGTCTCTTGGAGCTTGCGCTCGATACGTTCGGTGATCTGCTGGATTGTGTCGGTGACAGTGGCTCCGGGCCATTGGGTCTGGACGACCATGGTCTTAATGGTGAAAGCGGGATCCTCGTTGCGGCCCAGTTGAAAATACGACCCAATGCCAGCAATGACGATCGCCAGCATAAAATAAGCGATCAGCGAGCGGTGCCTGATCGCCCATTCTGAAAGATTAAGGCCATTCATTTGGCGTCTCCCAGCAAGCGCACCTTCTGGCCGGGGCGCAGCACTTGCACACCAGCGGTCACCACTGCTTCTCCGGTCTCCAGCCCTTGCGAGACAACGACGCTTGCCGAGTCGTAACGCTGAATATCAACATTACGCAGGGACACGGTCTCGGTCTTGGGGTCGACCACCCACACCGCCGGAAGACCATTCGTCCGGGTCAAGGCACTCGCTGGCAATTCGACCCCGGCGGGAGCCGTCATCGTGATATGGCCGGTCACGGTGGCCCCCAGCCTCATGGTCTCGGGCGGATCCATCAGGCCAACCTTGACCAGGAATGTTCGCGTGGTGGGATCGGCTTGAGGCGCCACTTCACGGATATGGCCTTTGACTGTTATTTTGGGATCATCGGTCAAGGCGACCTCAATCATCAGATCCTGAGGGGCTGTTCGGATGAGCTGTGCTGGAACGTCGAAGACCGCATCACGCCCCCCTTGGCGCGCGACCTGGGCAATCATGCGTCCGGCGGCCACGACCTCGCCGGGTTCCGCACCAACAGCGGTGACCGTACCAGCCGAATCGACCACCAAATCCGTATAGCCCAACTGGTCCTGAGTCGTGTGGAGCTGCGCCTGGGCGGCATTGACCTGGGCCTCAGCGGTCTGGCGAGCCTGTTGCGCCTGGTCGAAGCGCGAACGCGGCGTATTTCCCTTCTCCAGCAGTTGCTGCTGCCGATCGAAATCGTTCCGGGCCTGGGTCAACTGCCCCTGCGCGGCTGACAGATTGGCTTGCGCCTGGCGCAGGGCGTTCTGTTGAATTTGCGGATCCAGCCGTGCGATGATCTGCTTGGGTTTGACGGTATCGCCCACATTGACAAGCCGCTCGATCATGCGACCATCAAGGCGAAACGCAAAATTAGCTTGGTCCTGCGCCCGGATCTGTCCCGTCAGGGAAAGGCTCTCTCCCGAGACGTGGTGCTCTACCGTCACCGTGCGAACAGGCCGGATTTGTTGGGGGGCGGGGGGCTCAGGATTGCCGCAGCCGGCAAGGGTTACAGCCATGAGAGCGATCACGGCGATGCGATCGTGGGACATCGACGACACCTTCAGCTTCGCGAGTCGTGCGGGGCTGCCAAGCAGCCTTGCACTGCACAGATGCGTAGACTATAATGCACTGCATAGTGCAATGCAATGGTGTTTCGATGCAACAGGTCACGATAACGGAAATCCCGCCGGCCCCACGCAAAGGGTCACGCGAAGCCGTCGTCAATGCCGCCGAGCGCTTGTTCCTAAAACGCGGCTTTGCTGGTGTCAGCATGGACGATTTAGCGGAAGAAGCTGGCGTGGCACGGCGCACGCTCTACAATCAGTTCGCAAACAAAGAGGAAATCCTCCGCGAAATGCTGTCTCGGACTTCAACGCAACTGGGCAACATTCTTCCGCCAGGGATTGAGACCCAAGGCGATGTCGAGGACGTGCTGCGTCTCATCGCTAAGGCGGTCTTGGCTTTTCAGGCACCGCCCGACTATGTCGGGCTGGTTCGGATGACGGTCGCCGATGCCCGACAATTCCCATGGATTGCCGCCGCCTTTGAGTCCATCCGGAAGCCTTACCGAGATCGGTTCGAGCGTTACCTGTCCCACCTGACTTCCCTAGGCGTGCTTGAGTGCCCTCATCCACTGCTGGCGGCCCAACAGTTCCTTGGCCTTCTTAATGAACCGACCCTGTGGCCACGGGTACTCGACCAAGATAGCGTGCCGCCCGCCTCAGATACCGTCATCGAGGAGGCTATCCACATGTTCTTGCTGAGATACAGGCCCACGCACCCCCGACGCTAACATACCCTCGAGCCATAACAATGATACAGTGCCGATCCTCGGGCCGCGACGGCGCCCCCGCGTCCTCGTGGACGCGAAGTCCCAGTGTGTGGACTCTAGGGGGCGCGGATGCGCCCGCCCGGCGTCTGATACCGGCGAGCCCTGATACTGACACATCGCCGGTCCTCGGGCCGCGACGGCGGCCCCGCGCGCCCATGCGCGCGAAGCCAAGGGCGCGGATGCG
>CAIXKV010000152.1 GCA_903920145.1 uncultured Rhodospirillales bacterium | reverse complement strand
GCCTTGATGGTGACTCATCAAGGCTGCCCTCAGACGCCGGGCGGGCGCATCCGCGCCCTTGGCTTCGCGCGCATGGGCGCGCGGGGCCGCCGTCGCGGCCCGATACCGGCGATGTGTCAGGATCAGGGCTCGCCGGTATCACCGCATGGCAAGTGGTTGGTGAACAGCGAGTCGACGCGCGCTACGGTCTCCGACCGAATTCTGGCCAGGGACAGGCCGATTCCAGGCTGGATCTCGTGCCTTTTTAACCAGCCATGCCAATACCGCATGATAGATATGCAATAAATATTAACAACTCTGCCATGGTTGCTAATTGCAACCAGAGAGTTGAAGACAGCTTGATTTTTTTGTTTGAACGCACTCGGTCGCCGTCTGGCGCGGAATCCAACGGTCAGACTCTGAGGGAAAGGCATCACCGAATGCAAAAGCAACAAGCTTTCGAGATCGACAGAAGATAAATTCGTACCCTCATATATCATTAAAAATCAATATGTTATTATAACTTCTTCTTAAGCCATATTCGAGGCCACAACCACACCAGCACAGATTTCCCGTGTGCAGCCTACCATCATAAATAAGCCTCTCTCTGCCATCTCCGCATGCTTCGTAGCCTCCCCGCCCACAGGCATCACAGGACCACTCTTTCTAAAATCTCAGCTTTCACATACCCGCTTATTTCTGCATACTCTCTTATGGTCATGAATTTGAGGCATTTTTGACATTTGCCCCTCCCGCCCCCGACACTAGGCTCCACCCCATGGTTCGAATCCATAACATTTTTAGAGACACCAAAATAAAATCAGTGATCACATATTGATCGGAATCATATACTTATTGTTACTTAAAACGCAAAGGTAAAAAATGAGGAATGGCACCACAAGAACCACGCCTGATCTGCGTTTCGGGATGGGCAGGCGAATAGCTTGCAAAACAAGCTCCGGCGCCCATATTCGTCATGCCATTGGAAACGGTTGGTTGCCAATCGCCAAAAGTGGTAACGAAACTTTGGGGTAAAAATTGTCCGAACGAATTGACTTTTCGTTATAGGCTCACAATTAACCCCGGATAATTCTCGTTTTACACATAGCGCGTTGTTATGTGACGTAAAAAAGCGGCGTAACTTAACCAAAAGAACAGGAAAAGGGTATCGTTATGAACAACTCCCCCCAAGAAAACGCAAACTGGCCAACAAACGGCGAGCGGATGAATAGCGAAAAGAAACAGGTCGACTTGGCAAGCCATCACGATAACGCCAGCGAAGTCAGCGGTGCATCGGCAGAGCCTGAAGCCGAGTTCACCGATACGACCATTGGCTATCTCGTGCGGGACGTGCATCGCTCTTTGGCTCGGGCCCTGCAATCTCGGATCGCCAGTCACGGCGTCAGCATGGGTCAGTGGTTCTTCCTGCGTGCGCTGTGGGATGAAGACGGTCTGACCCAGCGGGAACTGAGCCAACGGGTCGGCATGATGGAGCCCACCACGGTAACCGCCTTGAATGGTCTGGAACGGCGCGGCTTGGTTGAACGGGTGCGCAATGTGCATGACCGCCGCAAGGTCAATATCTACTTGACTCCCAAGGGACGGAATCTTCGCGACGTCCTGCTGCCCTGTTCCATTGAAGTCAGCCAAGAGGCCGTGTTCGGCATTGACAAGGCTGAACTAAACATGACGATGGATATTCTCCGCCGCATGATCCAGAATCTCAATGGAAATGCTCAGTCCGATGCCGATGGATTGGCCGGCGATGATGACGGCATTGCACTGAATTAAGCAATGATCATCCCGATGAACGAGGTCGAAACCAACCAGGGGAACGCGCCGCGATCGAGCTTAGGCAAGAGAGAGGCTTAATCCTCCGCGTTCCGCTTGGCTGGTGTGTTATTCTGCCTGAAGTGTTCAAGAACACGGCAGAAATCCGGCCATAGCGGTTCAGCACATCTCGGCCAGAGATCTCTCTTCCGAAGCGTCTTCGTGTGACACTTCGTCTTGCAAAAACCCGACGAATTGGGCATCGGCGGTGGTGACGTGAGTTGTGAACCAATCCTTGATAAAGACTGCAACTTTCAGCAATTCGCGATCATCCTCCTGCCCCACGCGCCGCAAAAAGCCTCCCAGCTCTCCCATCAAGGCCTTATGTTCGCGTTGATGGGCAGCTCTTGCGCCATAATGCAAAGCCTCCATCAAATAGACTTCGCTGTTGAAATGTTGGGTTACCTGTTCGGCCAAAGTGAACGCCGCACCGCAGACTTCGTCACGCGGCGCTCCGTTGGTCAAGGCATCAAAGAAGCGATTGATGAACGTCACCAGATCCTGGTGCTCTTGATCTATCCGCGCGTCTCCCAGCACCAGCCTGTCATTCCAGTCAATCAGCATGGTCACGATCCTTGATGGTAGGCCCATTCAAAAGCCGCTCGAGCTAGCCAAACGGGAAGGAATGGCCAGCCAGAAGCCCTACTGTATCAGAACACGTCGGTCACAGCCAAAACAGGCGCGCGAACCGCCTGCGCGCTTCGCATTCCTGACCAACCCGTTCCGAGCGCGTTGTCGCGGCCCGACAACGAGGCTACACTGCCCCCGACCCGACAGGTGATTCGAGAGCGGGCAAAGGAGGGGTTTATGGGTCGCTTAGGGCTTTTATCCTTAATAGTCGTCTTTGTTTCAAGCTGCTCCTATCTTGGCGAAACATCGATTCAACCGGCGGAACCCGTTGTTTCTGGTTTTCAAACCACATCCCCCTCTCCGCCCCCCGCGATTCAGGCCCAACTCATGACCTATGCGCGGTGCCAATCCACCAGCCAGCAAGCCCCGCAATATGCCGGCCTGCGCGATAAGCTTTTCTTCACGGGCGTTGTGCCGCTCAGTGCCCTCAGCCAAGCCGCCATACCCAATGATGAGGAACAAGTGGCGCTAGCCAAATGGGAAGTTGACCGCAAAAACTGTGTGCTGGCACTGGATACTTATATCAATTTCTTTACCCCTTTTGACAAGATCCAGCAGACATTACTCAACACGTACCAAGACAGCATCCGCGCCATCCATAATAAGCTCATCCGGCGTGAGATCGGGTATGGTCCGGCTTTGCAGCAAATCCGCAAAGCGAATAGCGATTTCTGGACGCGCCTCGCAGAACGAAACAAATATGTTCGTGATTTTATCATCACATATTGGCTTGACGACCTCACAACCCCCTAATACAGGCTAATGAGAGGCAATGCCCTTGATGATCTATCATCAAGGTTTGATGGTATGCTGGCGCACAAGCCCAAACGAATCGGGAATCACGAGATGCTCGCCAAGGACCATGTACTGGAAGGCTATCGTATTCTCGACGTTCTGGGCGTCGGTGGGTTCGGCATTACCTACGTGGCGATTGACGAAACTCTGGAAGAACGGGTTGCTATCAAGGAATTTGTCCCGACCGGCGTCGCCTACCACAAAGGCGACACGGTTCAGCCCGTTTCGATCTCGGTTCAGGAGAATTATGAGCGGCTGCTGAAAGACTTCATCGCCGAATCACGACACATCGCCCGCATCCGGCACGCTCATGTGATTCGGGTCCGGCGCTGCTTTAAGAGCCACGGCACTGCTTACCTGGTCATGGATTACGAAGATGGCCAGGATTTTCAAGCGTACCTGCAAGGCTTGGGCCGTCCTCCGACCGAAGCCGAACTGTTGCGGATTGTCAGGCCGTTACTGGACGGCCTTCAGGCGGTCCATGCCGCCGGACTGGTCCACCGGGACGTCAAGCCATCGAACATTTTCGTTCGTCACGGCGACGGCTCACCAGTTCTGTTGGATTTCGGGGCCGCTCGCCAGGATGATTCTTCCCATTTCACGGCTATTCTGACCGCTGGCTACGCCCCGATCGAACAATATGAAGAAGCCACCCGCCAAGGGCCGTGGACCGATATTTACAGCGTCGCAGCAGTGTTGTATCGGGCCATCACCGGCAATAAACCGCCATCGGCCCTAACCCGGATGGCACTTGACCGCATGTTGCCCGCCACCGAAGCGGGCGCAGGCCGCTATTCCGACGCTTTTCTCCGTGGAATCGACTCCGGACTGGCGGTCCTCCCCGAAAATCGCCCGCGCTGTGTCGCCGAGTGGCGTGAAGCTTGGCTGGACTCCGTAACCGTTAAGGTTTCGACAGCGCCACCACCGAAACCCGAATCGGCTCCCATAACCCCGGCCGCTCTGACACCGGAGGCTGATCCTGAAGCTGATTCTGATGACACCGTGCGTCACCATCCCCAGGAGACCACGCCTCCTTCGGAGGTTCGCCCCCCCAGCGCGCCATCCCTGACAATCGACCCGACCGCAGAAGACGCCGACGCCCTCTATCATGCGCCGCCTCTGCGACCGATCACCGTCCGCGTCTACGAAGCCCCGGTCGAGCATCATGATGACCGTCCCGGCTCCTTTGAATTCGTTCGGCCCAGCCTGGAAATCCTGGGGTTGGTCGGTTTTGCCGGATTTGTGGCCATGGTCGTCTGCAACGTTATTCTGCGGGCCTGCTTTCATGACCAAACTCTGACCATTCTTTTGGCCTCAACCCTGACCAGCGCCGCCATCTCAACAGGTGTCGCCCTGTGCAGCCGTGAGACCAACGGCTATTCAGCGGCTCTGTGCGGCGGAGCGGCGGCACTGAGCAGTTTGGTGCTGTTTATCGTCATTTTCGGGCAGTATTTGTAAGCGCGTTCGTCTTTGATACCAACGGCCCTAGACAATGATCGGTGCCGTTGGTATCGGCGGCGACCGCCGCCGCGCCCCCCATGGCGCGAAGCCAAGGGCGCGGATGCGCCCGCCCGGCGTCTGAGGGCGCTGCGGACGTGTCAACGTCCAAGGCCAGTGACATGACTGTAGCCGTGACCATAGCTGGTGTCGAGCGCAAGCCGCAGGCCGCAAACCATCGGAGTTGCGATCCGGCGGAGTTCGATCAGGCAGAGCGTAGCGTCGTCAGCACGGTTCCCAATTCGTTACTCATCGCTTCGACCGGCGCCGAAATATCCTTGGCCGCCCATAACATCCGAATCAGAGCCGCATTGGAACTGGCCGAAGCCCGAGCAATATCGCTAAAACGCGATGTAAATTGCTCGGTATCATCGGCCACCAAGTCAACGATTGCATGAATCGTCCTGGTTGACTCTTCCTGAGCATGAACAGCCTGAGATACCACGGCAGCAATACTACTCATGCGCTCAATTACCATGCAGATATGCCCGATCGCTTCAACGGCCTGCTGTGTCGCTTCCTGAATCCCATCGACTTGACTGGCGATATCGCTGGTCGCTTTGGCGGTTTGACCCGCCAAATTCTTGACTTCGGTGGCCACTACGGCAAACCCTTTACCGGCTTCTCCGGCCCGTGCCGCTTCAATCGTCGCATTCAGCGCCAACAAGTTGGTCTGGCTAGCAATCGAATTGATCAGATTGACCACGGCCCCAATTTTCTCCGCCGCATGAGCCAACCCTTTTACAATTTCATTGGTGATCTTAGCCTGCCCCATGGCTTCGCTAGAAATGCTGGCTGTCTCGGAAACCCTGAGCGTGACTTCTGCGATCGCCTCTTTCAGTTCATCCCGAGAAGCCCCCAATCGAGAAACATGCTCGGCGGTTCGCCGTGTCGCCTCTACAGCATCCAACGACCGTTGTGCCGTCCGATTCACGCCCTGCCCCAATCCTGAAGCTGTCGAAATAATAGCCTTAGCCTTGGCATGCACCGTATCGACAGCGCTATGAACTTTATTTTCGAACGTATCCGCCAGCTCTCTGGTAAACTCACGCCGCTCTTCACGAGATTTTTTCCGAATGATCTCACCTTCTTCACCCATTCGGCGCATTGCCAGCGCATTGTCCTTAAAAACAACAATCGCTGAAGCCATTTCGCCAAGCTCATCGACTCGATCCAAAGCAGGAACCGTTACGTCTAAATCGCCTTTAGCCAGCACCCGCATGGTTGTGGTCATGGCTTCGATCGGACGAACAAGGCAATGAATGACCTGAAAGCCGCCAAATGCAAAAATAATCAGGAACATGGCCAAAGTCACTCCGAGCTTTGTCCACCGATCATTCATAAATCCATCGACCCGATTCGTCAGTAATCGCTCTAGATCAACTGCTGCGGCCATATTCAGATCATGCAGAGCTGACAAAGTTTGGCGTTCCAACTCGAAGATCATTCGGGAATCACTTTTCCCTACTTTTTTCAGAACTTCTGCATCGGTCGCCACAAGCAAATCAGACACCAACTTATTAAGTTTTATATACAATCGATCAAGATGGTCCTTGACGCTACCATCTGTACTGCCTTTATAAGCATGGGTATAATCAGATTCGAGATTAGCAGCGGTGGTTTGCAAACCACCTTTCTCAATCAGATACTCTGTCTTGTCGTCTGCCAATAAGGCATCCTTGGCAGAAATATCCGCCGCCAAAGCCACAATTGTATGGATGCGATCCGCCAAATCCGGCATATTAACAACAACCGAATCCATGACATAATAACTATCGAGATCAGGATCTAGAATGAGCTGACTGGTATCGCCAATTTTTGATATTAAATCACGAAGAGTAGGCCGAGCATCATCGCTGTCAAGACTGGCAATGACCTTTTTGGCTTCTTCGGCACTGTCTAGACCAAACCCATAATCGGATTCGGCTTTTCGTAAAATCTCTGCCAAGGTCGCCGTCTTAGGAGTCAATCCCAGTAATGAAAATTGAGCTTCGCGAAGAATCTGAATATATGAATTCCCCTGTCGCTCTTGATTCGCACTATCAATTGCAACATTTTGTGTCGAAATTAATGAATAAATAAGATAGGCAATGGGCGCTATAAATAAAGCGAAAACGACATAGAGTCGCGGACCGACCGTTAATTTCAACATTGAACTTTCCCCCAACGATCATAGCAACTTGGCGCCATAGCGCCACGTCGTCACCAAGAGCTATGCAAGATAGATGCCGAATATCCCAAAGAAAAGGCAAAGCCCGAAAAAGAAGAGGCTGATCCGAGGGTTCTCAGACCATCAAGCCTTGGAGCATCAAGGCTGCCCTCAGGCGCTGGGCGCGTGCATGCATGGATAGGCAAGGCCACGGCTGCGAGCTGACGACACACCAATCACTGCCTTAATAATAGGCTCATGGATATTTTTCACTCACACCACCAAGCCTCAAGGCCGCCCCCCGACACCAAGCGGGTGCATGGGGCAATCGCGGCCCGAGGACCGGCGATGGGGCATTGCCATGACTAGCCGGTATCAGAAGGATATCGGATTGATCAAGGGCCTCCAGCAGGCCATGATCTATTCGATATCACCCAAAAAAGCGATCAAGGACTTCCCAATCAAATTTAGCCGCAAGACAGCGCAATCCCGAGGCTAAAC
The DNA here is from genome assembly GCA_903920145.1 of uncultured Rhodospirillales bacterium. Taxonomy (GTDB): domain Bacteria; phylum Pseudomonadota; class Alphaproteobacteria; order Azospirillales; family Azospirillaceae; genus BOG-933. Next base: position 9,562 of record CAIXKV010000152.1, on the reverse strand, counting down.
GACTCTGATCGGGTGGTAATTGGTCGATAAGCATCATTAATTTTTGGTCATCGGAACGGAATACGGCCTTTTTCATGGCTTCAAGCAGGTCCGGCGGAATAGCATCAATCATCTCGGGCTGCAAAAGAACCTCGCTGGCCTCGGCAATCGCAGATTCAGTTTTTTCATTCGGCATATCGTCAAAAGATATTTTTAGATGCCGCTGAATCATTGCAAGCATATCTTCTTCTAAAACTGGCTTTCGTAAAAGGTCAGAGGCACCAACGGCAATGATTTTTTCTCGATCTTCGTCGTGAATGGTGGCACTCAATACAATAATCACCACGTCCCGACCCTCTGGGGCTGTCTTGATCTGGCGAATCACCTCGCAGCCATCCATCACTGGCATCGCCATGTCCATGACGATCAAATGAGGATGCCATTCACGCCACAACGCCACAGCCTCGGCTCCATTTGTGGCTTTGCGCACGGCAAAACCAAAGGGCTCCAACAGGTGGACCAAATGCGAGCGATTGTCTCGCTGATCGTCGGCCACGACGATCCGAATCTCGCGATCCGCACGCCAAAGCCCCTGCCTCTGAAGAAACGGACGAACGGCACTGACCTCGTCAGCACTGACGTCTTGCGCTGGCAATTCCAAACGAAAGACGCTGCCTTGCCCCAAAACACTGCGGACGGAAATCTCCCCTCCCATCAAGCGGGCATAACGCCGACTGATGGCCAACCCCAAACCGCCACCTCCTTTGCGACTGCCATTTGCGGTCTGCTGGAAAGGTTCAAATAAACAGGCCAATTCTGTTGCCGGAATTCCAAGGCCTGTATCTTTAACATCAAAAATCAAATGACAATGATCATGATTACTAATATCAACCTGCAACGAGACGCAACCTTTTTCGGTAAATTTTAAAGCATTGCCAATTAAATTAATTAAAATATGACGTAATTTTTCTCCGTCAATTTTAATATATTGAGGCAGTTTTGTTGTTTTTGTTATCTCGAAATGCAGTTTTTTATTATCAGCTTGTTTTGAAAACAATCGCATAATATCATTAAGGAGTTCATAAATATCAACTATAACTACGGCAACCTCAATACGATCGGCTTCGATTTTAGACATTTCAAGAATATCATTAATTAACATCAAAAGATTACGACCACTGCGATTAATAATTTTTATAGTCTCACGATCTTTTTGATCGATATTTGTATTTTTTAACATAATATGGCTAAAGCCGAGAATAGCATTCAGCGGCGTCCGAATTTCATGACTCATATTGGCTAGAAATGCACTTTTCGCACGACTTGCAGCATCGGCTCGATCTTTAGCCTCCGCCAATTTTTGATTAGATTCTGTAAGTGCTACAGTGCGTTCGATCACTAAACTTTCCAGATGATCGCGATACCGGCTGATTTCTTGTTCGGCCCGTCGACGTTCAGAGATATCCCGTGACGAAGCATAGAGATACTGGTTCCCTCCCAATTCAATCCCGCCGGCGCTGATTTCAACATCGAATTCGGAACCATCTCGACGACGATGCCGAGTCTGGAAAACCGCTCGCGTTTTAATCAGCTCGCGCGTTCTCGCGATCAAGACATCTTCGGGGAAAAACGCATCCCACGACCTGAGATTCAGAGTCCGCGCTTCTTCGTTAGAATACCCCAACATTTGAATAAAAGATGGACTCCATATTACCAAATTCCCTTTTTCATCAAGAATATGAACCCCATCGCACGCAAATTGTAGCATGCACCGAAAACGCTCCTCGGATACCTTTGCTATTTCTAGCAATTTCGATCTCCATATAACATGGAATGCTGTAGCAAAACTGATCGTAATAACAAAAAATAACATTTCCCAACTGAGAAGACGCGACATCGGCAATGACGGAACGGTACTACCCCAACCTTTTTTAGGAATAGCGGCCAGTTGCCAGCTACCATTAGGAAATTCAACATCCAATAGGACCGGATGATCATAGAAAAGAGCAGCATCTCCCTTAATCACCTCGCCCTTCTGACCCAATCCATCCTGACCGCGAATGGCCACTTGAATTGGTAAATCTTCACGATCCAAGCCGGATTGTGCATAAATGGCCGGAATATCAAGAGCAACACTGACCACCCCAAAAAACCGACCCTCTCCCCCGCCCGGCGCCATCAGAATCACCGGCTGGTGAACAATCAACCCAAAACCGCCACCAATTAATGATTCAGGCCCCTCAATCATCATAGACCGGCCTTCAATCGCCCGTTTAAGCGTCGGCCACTGACGTTCGACGTCCTGATATTTGATTCCGAGTGCCTGTTGATGCCCCTCAAGCGGATAAATTAAATCAACCATTGTTCCATGGCTGACAGAAATATAGCTAATTGTTGAATGCCCCCTCAATAATATAGATGCAATTTTATTGAATTCATCGGCCTGAATATCACCATGCGCGACAATTTGAGCCTCAATCCCTCGCGTTCGTGCCATTGGCACGACCAGAGATCGCTCTAATTGAGAACGGATTAGCTCTAATTGATCATGAACTTGATTCCGTTCAGCGGCACCCAACACCTGGCGTTCGTTATGATCTGCCCGCACGACCACCACACCCGCGATCAGTGATACCACCAACGCCAGCACAACAGGAATAACCAGAGCCAATGACTTTTTGGTCAAAACAAACGGAAAGATCATGAGCCTACTCTTACCAAGATGCTATCTTTCATATTGCTTCAATAAGTTCCTCGGAAGATTGGCTAAATTGACAGAAGGGTTTCGCCCAAGAAACCACGCCAGCTTCATCAATGCATAGCCTGTACGTACTTAGCAAAATCTTTGTCGGTACTTTAGGAAAGTTTTACTTAATAACCCGTTAGCCCCGGCTCTCTGCGACTTTTTGTCTCACATGAAGGGATCGCAAGCCGCCTTAAACCTACCTTTGGATGGTGTCATTATGGACTAATTTCAGACGACCTTCTAATCAGGCTAGATCATCAAGCCAAGAAAACAAGGCTAGCAAACAAAAATATAGATAAATCGCTCTTGCTTTGAAGTCATTCGCCCTCAACGACGTTACTTTTGTTTCTAATAGCGGAAAAACATTTTTCTTAGGAATTTATCCTTCGCATCATCGGCGCCTGTGCGGCTGATTCTTGACAAGCGAGTGACTCTTGCTGCACAAAATCGTAATGTAAGCGCCAATTCCTGGATATAAGCTTCGAATGAGAACAAACCTGGCAATAAATGAGATCGGCAAACCATGACACTGGTAGAGTGACACCATCGGGCCTTGATGGTGACTCATCAAGGCTCGCCGGTATGACACCCCTCGAGCCCCGACTGCGAAGCCAAGGATGCGGACGCGCGCGCCCGGCGCATGAAGGTGGTTTTGATGGGCCAACATCATAGCTCGGTGGTATGGCGAGCAAAATTTCGTTTCTTTATTTTATGACGCTCGTCTGCGCATAAATTAATGATATTCATCCCTGTCTCATGGTACTTTGCTATTAATATCCCTCTAAAATTATTACGTCGAGACCAAGAGGAGTGAATTGCGATCCTATGGATAGATTTCACGCCGATCAATCTGGAATGATCGTTTATTCCTGCGTCGGTCGCCGTTTTTGGCTTCCGGCTCATGCGGTGATCGGGATTGCCCGTGCCACGGCGGCGGCCCTGGTCCCTTCTGCGCTCCCGGCCTATGAAGGCTTGGTCGAACAGGATGGCGTTTTGGCGCCGCAGATCGATCTCTCCCACGCCATGGGCGGCCCGGCACGAACCGGGGCTTATTCGGTCCTGCTTCAATCAGCCACCGGCCTGTTATGCATCCGGGTTGACGGTGTATCCCTAATACCGGCAGGCCATGACCATAACACACCGCCGGGTAGCTTTAATGTATCCACATTACAGCTCGATGATATGAATCCATTGGCCCCGGATGACGCCCCTCTTCCCGGACTGACTGAAATTAATAGCCTATGCACGGATCTCGGCCTGATCGCTGCCGCCCCCCCCCTGGATCTGCAAACGAAAAAAGCGGCTCAAGCGAGTCTACAGCCATTCGAGGCGTTACTGGTCCGCAACGGAACATCCCTGTTCGCGCTGCCTGCCCTGGATATCGCGCGGGTCGAACGCCGCCAAGGAACAGCGCCTCTACGCAAAGGCGAAGCGGCTGAACGCTTGGTGGCCATTGACGGAGAGCTTCTGGCCGGTTGGTCCCTAGCGGCGTGGCTCAACGGTGCCCCCGACCGGGTCTCTGGCGATGATACAGATGAAGATTGGGTGCTGGTGGTCCGGGTCGGCTCCCGGCTGGCGGCCCTGACGGTTTCGGATATTCAACAGTTGATCTCGGTCCTGCCCCAACACCTCCGTCACGTTCAACACCGAAGCGGAACACTCACGTTCATTCAGACTCCCGAACACGGGCTCATCGAAGTCCTGCGACCGGAACTCTTTGACGATAGCCTCTCTCACATCAAGCGTCCCTCGAATGACGGGTCAGAACCGATGCTACAGGCCTGGCACCGCGACACCGAGCGGCGCCTGACCGAACGAGGGCCGCTGGCCATCCGGTTTGGTTCCTTGTCCTGCGTCTTTCCAGAAACCGCGATTGCCGAAATCTGCGGAGAGATCACCCCGGATCAGATTAGCCCTCGACGCACAGCCGGCGCCTACCCCCTGTTTGACCCCGCCAAAGTGTTGGGGCTGCCCGAACTCGACACATGGCCGAGCCGCGTCCTGCGGCTTGCACGACCAGGCCGACAGCCCATCGCTCTCTTGGCGCCTCGTATTGGCCCCATCGCGACACATCCAACCTGGCAACCTTTGCCTTTAATGCCGCCCCTTTTCCACGATTTTTTTCGGCGGGTGCGTCTGGATGGGCCGACGGTTGAGTTTTCAATATCAAACACCGTGCTCTCCCGCCCACCTTCCCCTGAGATTGCGGGCCTTTTGAAAACAGCAATGAGGGGCTGGATCAGCACGCGCCCAGTTCATGCCGGCGAGCTTTAATGGTGACGCCTTAAAGTGGGTTGCAGTCGCGGCCCGAGGACCGGCATTGTTTCATTGTGATGGCTTGCCGATCTCACTGAATCCGTGCAGACAACGGTGCAGACACAATGGGCGCTAGGCGCACGTCGGCGAAGGTACGGCACAGACTCCCCAAAACATCTGCCACGCGATCGGCTTCGCTGGCAGCCCCCCATTGACGCCCTTTGGTGCCGGCAGCGTCTTCTTGGCCAAGCGCCTCGGCGATCTGGTGCGCCAGATGGGTCGCCGTGGCGGGATGAGCCGTCAAAAGACGGCGCAGCAAAGTATGATCAAGCTCGGCGATCAGGACCGGCGTTCGGGCCCGCACCGTGCGCGGATAGCCGTCGCCGATCAAGGTTGCCTCCCCTCCGATCAGATGGCCGGGGCCAAACCAAGACGACAAAGGAACCCGACCATCGGCAAGAGCAGCCCGAGCCTCACGCCGCAACGGCTCGGCTTCCACCAACCCCTCCAGCACCAGGAACATGGCGGTGGCGACCTCACCGCCCTGGGCCAAAGCGTCACCGCTGACCACGGTGCGAAGCCGCGCGCCGGTCGCCAGCAGTGCCAAGGCGCCGCTGTCGAATCCCGAGAACAGCGGCGTCCGTCCCAACAGCGCCGCCCTATGCTCTGCTCCAGGTGCCGTGTCCGAAACCCCGGTCCCCAGTGACGACGAGGTCGGCTCGCGGGTGGAAGGCCGCAAACCTGCCTGACTCAAATGGGTCAAAATCATCTTCAGAAGGATCGAACGCACGGCATGGCGCCGCTGCAAGGAGGTCGGCAGCGCCACCACATATTCAACGCCGTAGGCGGTGATATCATGGGTCCGAACCATGGTGTCTGCTGCGACGCCGGGCATGATCTCAGCCACCGCCTGAGCCACAGCCCCCAGTAAAACCCGCTCGACCCGTTCGGGAGGAATCGTGATGTCCAAGGTAACGCGCACCATCGCCCAAACCGATGGGTTAGGTTGAGAATAGTTGGTGATGGTCGAAGAGGCGAGTTTGCTATTCGAGAGTACGACAACGCTGCCATTAAGGTCGACAATGCGGGTGGTCCGCCAACTGATCTCAATGACCCGACCCTCGATGGTCATATCTCCAACCCGATGCAGCAGCACCTCATCGCCGATACGCAAAGGCCGGTCGATATTGATGGCCAGTCCCGTGAAGATATCCAGGATGATTTCGCGCAAGGCCATGCCGAACACAAATCCGGCGATCCCCGAAGCCGCCCACAGCGCGGTCAAGTCTTGCTTAAAGACGATGCCAAAGATCGCGGCAAAGCCCACCAGATAAATGATCAAAGCCGACAACTGGGACAACAAGCGCGGAACCGGCGTGCCCAGCGCCGAGGCCACCAGACCTTCCAGCAGAACGAACTGAACCAGCCGTTGGGTAAAAATAGTCAGACAGATCAGAACCCCGACACCCAAGATATAGCCGAAGATTTTCTGGGTGGTATCCAGAGCCGCCGCGCCGATCAGATGATAGGCGGGGCCTCCATAATAAAATAGAGCACCAAGGATACTGGCAAAGCATAATGGTAATACCAATTGCTTGATACGACCCATTATACTACCATATGATGATTTTTGATCGATCATGATGATCATTACGCCAGACTAAAGCGTGCAACTTGGGCACTTGTACGGTGAATTATCCTGGATAACTCTTCCATTGTTGCGCTAATCTCTTCTGCTGCGCCAGCATTGCTTTGACCTTCGCGCTCCAACTCTTCAATGCGCTGCGATACCAACTGAATCGCTGCCGATTGCTGGGCAATTGCGGCGGCAATGGCCTGAGCCGCCGTTCCGCTCTGCTCGATCGCGCCACCAATCCGCTCCATGGCCGCGCGGGCGCCGGTAACACCGACCACGCTGCTTTTCACCCCTTCGCTCGCCTCGGCGATGAGGCTGCCGATGTCGTTAGCGGCCAAGGCGGCTTCCTCGGCCAACCGGCCAATCTGATGAGCAACCACACCAAAGCCGCGACCATCGGCCCCAGCCCGCGCCGCTTCGATGGCGGCATTGATCGACAAGACCTGGGTCTTATCGGCAATCCGCGTTATAGTCGTAGTGATAGCCTCGATACGCCCGTGGCGTGCGGCAATCCGCTCAACTTCGCTGACCAGCGCCGATAGTTCGCTGCGCCCCGACGCCGCCAAATCTGCGGCGGTTCCGGCCAAGGCACCGCCATTGGCGGCATGGACCGCCACCGAAGACACCGAAGACGCCGTTTCATGGAGTGCTCCGGAGATATCCTTCAGCACCGTAGTTTGACGGGCCGAAGATTGGGCAACCTGACGCGCGGCGGCGGCGGTCTGGGTTGCGGCCACCGCCGACTGCTCGGTGCCGAGGGCCGCTTCCCCGACCAGCTCCCGCAATTGGGCCAGGGCCTGATTGACGTTGGCCCGAACCTCGGCGAAGCTGCCCTGATAATTGCCCTCGATGCCCTGGCGCAAATCCGCCGCCGCCATCCGCTGGGCTGTGGTTGCCACCTCCCCCAGCAGCATGGCTAGGGTATCCAGACTCCGGTTAACATTAGCCTTGAGCGCCCGCAGGTCGCCTTCGTAAAGGCCTGTCATCCGACCTTCCAGGGTTCCCGACGCCAGCTTCCGCATCACGTCCGCAACCTCGACCAATGGCTGACTCAGGGTTTCGATCAGCTCGTTGATCCCAGTCAAAAGAGTGGCGAATTCCCCGCGAAACGCCCTGGCGTCGGCCCGCTCGGACAAGCCGCCGGCCCGAATCCCGGCGATCAGGCGGTTCAACCCCCCCACCGTTCCTTGAATCGCCGTCACGGTAGCGGCCGTTGCACGGGCGATCCGTCCAATTTCGTCCTTGCGATCTTGACCGCTGATAACCACCGAGAAATCCCCCTGACCGACCACCGCAATCTCGTCCGCCAGCGCCTCAATCGACCGAGAAACTGTTCGCTCCAACAGAATAACGCAACCAAATGCACATAACAGAACCAGAAATCCCGCCATAAAGGTCATTGACTCGCTCTCTGAATACAACTGATGAGCATATGCGACCTTTTCAAGGGCTTGATCTCGCTTCAATACGACCAAAGCATCCAGATTTGCACTCAATTTATCAAAAATTGGCTCCATTGCAATTAATTGTTTATGAGCCGCATCGGTCTCATCTCGACGAGAGATTGGTATAAATTTTTTATGTTCTTCAAGGTATTTAGCATAATTTACAGAAAAGTCGGCATACAAGGCTTTTCCTTTGGATGTGATGATCAAGGGCTCAAGAATTTTCCGAGCCTTTTCAATTTCGCCCTGATGAAAGGCCAGAGCTTTTTCAATCGCATCCATGTTGGGCAGGTCTTGGGTCAGGGCGTGAAGCCCTTCTTTTGCCCGAAAATCACTGAGTTCGGTATTCATGCTATTACTAGAGAGAATCGACGGCAAAGCATCATGCTCAATTTCGCTTAATCGAGCATCCAATTCGCCTAATCGATTTAAAGAAAGCAGCCCAAATAATACAAAGACACTTGTTAAGGCAATAAAAATAATACGTAACTTGAGACGGATGGTTAAATGACTCATATCATCTCCGATGGTCTGGATAACACAGGGGCAGAAGCAACAGATGAAGAATAGGGATCGTTGGGCAGCCATCCGATTATTGCGGACGCCGCCGCCTTTTTTGCCGCCATGGGCCAAAGCGAAAACGCCAGCCCTGGACACAAACGCAGCACCCAGGTCATGAGGCCGGCATCCCAGCGCACCGCTTCGATCAGGGCTGCCGCGCCCATGGGCAGACAGGGCGGTTCCAGCCAGGGGGACTCAGGATGTGGGTCTTCTGGAGCCACTCCATCAACCACCAACACCGCACGCACCTGACCGGGTGGCCCCAATCCTAGCCACAGGCCCGAACCTGAGGCCGGGCGGGCGCATGGGGGGGCGGAACGGCAGTCCCGGCCCGATACCGGCGGCAACTCGTTGTCAGGGCTCGCCGATCCCAACAGGCGGCGACCGTCCACAACCGGGATTGCGCCCCGTCGGGGCCGTCCTGGCACCGGAGCCGGGGCTGGTAGGGCCTGCCAATCCAAAACACCCCTCACCACCGCCAAGGAGAGCGAAAGGCTCATCCCCCCGCAGGTCAGACGCATGGCTTGGATCGAGCGGATCGCTTCGGATGCGGGCCGTTCTTCAGAGCCCCCCACCGCCGATCTCCGCCGAAACGGGACTTCCAGTTTCGGCGAGGCCCCCGAACCACCGACCAAGGTCGAAAACGCATAAACACCAACCGGAGGCTCCGCAGCGCCGCTTTGCCACCACGCCACCGCCCCCGGTAATGCCGGGATTCGATCCAACGTCTCCAGGGCGATCCGGTCAAAACCGGCTTTTTCCGGCAAAATCAGGGCCACTTCGTCGTCGTCAGCAGTGATACCATCGGGCCTTGATGGTGACTCATCAAGGCTGCCCTCAGACGCCGGGCGGGCGCATCCGCGCCCTTGGCTTCGCGTCCACGAGGACGCGGGGCCGCCGTCGCGGCCCGATACCGGCAGTGTGTCATCGTTATAGCTC
>CAIXKV010000151.1 GCA_903920145.1 uncultured Rhodospirillales bacterium | reverse complement strand
GGAGCCCATCCCCATTAAGAATCAGATCTATCTCCCGTCAGCCACACCCCTATCCTGCCAGAGTCGCTTTGTCGCACCCCAGCACCCCGCCAACCAGAGCCCTTCTGCGATCACGACTCAGTCGCATTGAGAACCGCTGGATGGCAACGGCGAGGGTCGCGGTGGTCGTGATTTCGTGATAACCGTGACCGACACCGGCATCGGCATTCCCTCTGACCAACTCCAGCGTGTGCTCCGTCCGTTTGAGCGGATCGATAATCGCTACACCCGCAAAGCCAACGGCACCGGCCTCGGCTTGCCATTGGTCAAGGCCCTGATGGCACTGCACAACGGCAGCCTGACCATCAACAGCGGACCCGGCATCGGAACCACCGTCAGCCTCCGCTTCCCACCACCGCCAAGGGAGGGAGTCGTTTCGCAGGGTCCACCCGCAGCCCCCACAAAAGACTCACCAGCCTTTTAATCGCTTGGCCTCAGGCTTTCTTCACGAACTCTGATTTCAGATTCATGGCCCCAATGCCATCGATCTTGCAGGCAATATTATGCCCATCGGCCCCATCGACCAGACGGATATTTTTAACCTTGGTTCCTCCTTTGACCACCAAGGACGAACCCTTGACCTTCAGATCTTTGATCACGCTCACGGTATCACCATCATTCAGCGGATTTCCGTGGGCATCCCGCACGCCTGGCTCCTGTGAACCCGCCGTACTCCCCTCTTCTACAGCGGCCTGCGGATCCCACTCATGGGCACATTCTGGGCAAATCCACAGGCTGCCGTCCTGATAAACATGTTCAGAGTGGCACTGGGGGCACTTCAATTCATCGCTCATCATTTTCCTCGTCGCTTGGCAGGGCATCCTAATGCACAGACCCATCGATAGGAATCATAAGCTGCTGGCAATCCGCGATCATCCCGGTGCCCAACTTTATGCCCTGGTGACCAAATATCTATAACCTTTTGTGAATTAATAGAACGGAGCTATAAATACAAGTTTTGGTAATATCCAAATATTGTGGTGATAGGAAACCGCCGGTCTCGATCTAGATTCCAACCTTGATCTTCTGCTGCTTTTCGGTTCCAGCCGATCATTTGGTTGCTGAGATGAATTCCATAAGTCTCTGTGGGAATCAAAGCTGGAATATCCTCAAACTCCTTAAAAAATAGATATTGCCACTTGGTATGGGGAACCGGAAAAATGGCGTTTGGCGGATGGATAAAGCGGCGTAACGACTGGAATTGAGGCTCATCCAACGTTTGGGTGATCAAGTCTGCGCCGATCACGCCCCAACGGATATGCTCATCCACCAACGCCGCGCCCGCATCGACGGCGGCCATGAACGGCGATTGGGGCGGAGCCTTAAGCACCGTGTTCGCCACCTCCTGGTCGGTCGCGTAACAGAAAAAATACGGCCCCAGCTTTGTAAAGGGTCGAACGCAGATGATATCGGTGTCAACCCACCAGCCTCCCCGTTCCCGCAATAATTTATAGCGAAATTTATCGGCCAAGAAACAGTATGTGCCAAACTGATCACGACAGGCATGGCGTCTATCAAGAATCGTAGCCGCATCTTTGACCACGGTTCCCGCCGGGACCGGGCCGATATCATCATAAATATAAAGATGATAGTCGTGACCATGAGCCAAAAAAGATTTAATTGACAGGATTTCTTGACCACTGAGGCGGCTGCCGATCCACAGGCTTTGAACAAGGCTCATGCCCCCCCCTGCATCGTTAAAGAAGGCCTGCCCCCTGCCCCAACGACAGAGCGCACCCAAACCCGCCAAGAGGCTTGCCGCCTTCCTCTCACACCGTCAAGGCCCGATGGTATAAGATATCGTTTGACCGGGCATTCGCCGCGAGTAGGCTGCATCATGTCGACACCCTTTGCTACCGCCACAGCATCCGAACGCGCGGCCCGCTCACAAGCAGCTTGGTTAGCCCGGTTTCCCGAGCTGGCACCACACCTTCGTGATCATGGCGACACGTCTCCGGTTACGAGCGGAGACGCCGTGGTTGACATTGACTTCGGCGGCGGTCGACTTTATCAGGGCGATGGACGAGACATCGTCGCGCAACAGGTGGTTCGCTATTTGGAACACCCGCTGCGCGTATTTCGGATGGAACCCATCGGTGGCAACCTGTCCAGTCATGTCAGCCTGCATATGCTGCGGGCGATGCTGGCCGAGTGTCAAACTCTTGGGCTCGCCATCGAGCAGTTGCCGGCCGAACCCCATTATGAGGGCAGTTTTCTGGTGGTCCTGGGGATCGGCCTGGGTTTCCATCTCCCAGCGTTGATAGCTGGAACCGGAGCGCGGCACGTGGTTCTGGTGGAACCCCACCCGGCCTTTCTCGTTCACGCCTTTGCCGCATTCGACTGGCTCGACTTCTTTGACACCCAGGAGGCGGCAGGACGGCGCTTTTCTGTCCTGCTTGGCGATAATCCAGCCTCTTTGGTCCTCGACATCATGGCCGCAATTCGTCGAGGCCCTGAACTGTGCGTCGATGGCAGCTTTGTTTTTGTCCATTACCCGGCAAAAATCCTGATCGAAATTCGCGATCACCTGGGACGTTATTTTGACGTTCTCTTTCAATCCTTCGGCTTCTATGAAGATGAACGATTGATGCTGGCCAATGCCTTGACCAATCTGGCCCATCCCGGAGTCCGCCTGATTGACGGCGCTCCCGGAACGGCGCTCCCGGTTCCGGCCTTGATCATCGCCACCGGGCCATCGCTTGACCAATCCATCGCCATCGCCCGCCAACTCGCCGGGCGGGCGGTGGTATTTTCCTGCGGCACCGCGCTTCAAGCCTGCCTTAAAAACGGCATTACCCCTGATTACCACTGTGAAGCCGAGAATGTTGCCCATACATTTGATATTTTAGCTCACACCATAAGCCAATTCCCGACCAAAGACATCAGCTTGATTGCTTCGATCACCGTTGACCCGCGTGTCCCAGAGCTGTTCGGCGAAAGTCTGATGTATTTTCGCGAGGCTTCCAGCTCCACCAAGCTATTGGCCCCACCGGGAGCGGAATTGTTGTTTTCGTCACCGACGGTAGCCAATACGGCACTGCGCACCGCGCTTTCCCTGGGCTTTACCACTCTCTATCTCTTTGGCGTCGATTTTGGTACCCGGCAGCGCGGTCATCATCACGCCTCGGATACGGCCTATCGTGAATTGGCCTTTATGGCCGACTATGACCGAACGATGGAGCTGACCAATAGCGTCCCCGGCAATTTCGGAGGCACCGTTGGCACCGACAGCATTTTTAACCTCGCGCGGTTATCGGCAGGCAAGGTCTGCACCGCCTCGGGCCTGACCGTCTATAATTGCAGCGACGGCGCGCAAATCGAAGGCGCCCGTCCCTGCCCGCCTGCCACGGTTCATTTGCCGTCCCTGCCCCTACCGCGCGCCCGCCTTTGTGAGCGAATCCGGATGACCTGCCGCCCGATGACGGCCACACCAACCGCCGCCATCCTGTCGCGCACCGTTGCCCAAGGCGAACGCTATTTCTCGGACCTGTTAGCAGCCATCGATGCCGCTGCGGCCAAGGCCGAAGACGTGGTCGATTTTTGGGACCGACTAGAGCCCTTTCTTGGCCCTCAATGCGGCCAAGATGGCGTGGCCACTCTGGTGACGGGAACGCTGCGAACCCTGCCCAAACTGGCTGGCTTTTTCCTGTTCCGCATCCGCGACGCCACCACCCGCCGCCGCCTCTTCGCCCGCTTCCTCACCGAATATCGTTTTTGCGTCGAGGCCATGCGCGACGATAGCCTGACAACCCTGACCCGCTCTTCTGCCCGCAACGGGCACGAACGCCAAGATCACCCCGGCAAGCCGTGAGCCGCCGCCAACGGCTTCAGCAGGTCATGGAGACGCGCCAAAGCCTGTTTTTCCAGTTGGCGGACCCGGTCTTTGGATAACCCCAGCTCGCGCCCGATAGCCTCAAAGGTCTTGGCCACTTCCACCAAATGGCGCTCGCGAACGATGGCTGCTTCCCGTGGCGGCAGCATGGCCAACGCCTTATCGATCAGCGTTGCCCACAGCTTGGTCATGCCGGTTGCGGCGACAATATCCTCAGGAGTCGGCTGGTCCGCCGCCAGCCGGTCGGCGAAACTGTCCAGCCCCGGACTCTTCCCGGCGCCGCGCCCCCGATCAGAAACCGGCGCATCCAGCGGCTGATCCGGAGCCGCAACCCGGCGGGCCAGCCCGGCAACCTCAGCCGGAGGCAAACCGAATCGGCGGGCCAATCGCCCCAAGACATCCTCTTCCAGGGAGTCGCCACGGCCCTCCCCACGGGACTCGGCGCCGTGCCGTTTAAGGCTGAAGAAGAGCGCCTTATGGGCGGCGGTCTTCCCGACTCGGACCAGCGACCATGACCGCACCACGTAATCCTGAATCGCTGCACGAATCCACCACAGGGCATAGGTCGCCAACCGGGCGTTGCGATCCGGATCGAACTTCCGCACGGCATGGATCAAACCGACCGTACCCTCTTGAATCAGGTCGTTAACCGGCAGCCCAAGCCGGCCATAGCGGCGCGCCACCGTGATCACCACAGCCAGATGACTGACAATCAGGGCCTCCGCCGCAGCGGCGTCACCTCCCGCCGCCCGCCGAGCCAACTCGCGCTCTGCCTCCACCGTCAGAAACGCCTGCTGGCGGGCCTGCCGCACCAACAAGGATCCTGTTGCCCCCGTGGCCTTCACCGTCTTGAACATAAGCCTCCCACGTCCGCCAGACCAGCATGGCACGCTCCAAGCGCCAGTCAACCTCTTGCCGCGCTGCCGCTGTCCCCTATATGGACTTCCCACAGCGTCAATTTGACGCACCCATCTCAGCCCCCGAGCGGATTCAGAAATCCCAGACCCGCCGCCGCGAATTCCGCCCTATCCGGCAAAACCAAAAGGCTCGAACAAGGAATTATTAACCTTTGTATGCCATCTAGACGCCACGGTTCGGAGGCACACTGCGGAAGTCGCAGCCAACGACGATTGGTCGCCACAATCCGCCTATTCTCTTTGTTTTCTAAGAATTAAATTGAAGGATGACAGCTCACATCCAGGGTAAAACCCGGCTTCCCCATGACACTCATTCAGGCCACACCGACGCTTGCGACGCCCTGGTTCAGGAAGAAAGGGCGCCTAGCCGTCATCGTTGACGGATGCGTCATCCGGCCTCATGTTCGCCTCATGATCTGGTGTGCCGGTGCCAGAGCCTACCACGGATTGACGGACGGGCTGCTTCCCCGAGCCGGCCCCTTTGTTCGCCCATGTTGCGGCGCACAAAATAATCATTGACGGCAAATTCGCCCTTCTGCATATTATTAAATCAGATATGCCGCGCTGCCCCGATGATCCGGCGTGCTGAAGCAGGGTTCAATGGTACTCGGCAGGCAACGTGCGGGCCTTAAAGACTCGCATGTTACGGTCCTGGTCTCGCGACGTATATGACGAAGCTTTATATTTGAGGGAATCCATCATGGCTAAACCGACCGCCTACCCGTTCTTCGAAATGGACATCTCCAAGGTGTTGGCCGAGTTCAAGCTGCCGGGCGTCGATGTCGATGCGATCCTGGCTTCCCAACGTAAGAACATTGAGGCCGTGACTGCGGCCAACCAGCTCGCCATTGAAGGCTTCCAGGCCGTTGTTCGTCGGCAAGCTTCGATCCTCCGCCAGACTCTCGAAGAAACCGGCACCATTCTGACCGAGGCGCTGAGCGCCGGGTCACCGGAAGACAAAGCCGCCAAGCAAGCCGAGTTGGTGAAGGCCGCCTTCGAAAAGGCCCTTTCCAACATGAAGGAATTGGCCGAGCTGGTGGCCAAGTCGAACACCGAAGCCGCCAACGTGATCAGCAGCCGCGTCAGCGAAAGCCTCGAGGAGCTGAAGTCGGCTCTGGCGAAGGCTTCCGTCAAGAAGTAAGCCTGTCCGTCATTACGGCTTGAAAAGGTCGCCCCTCTGGGCGGCCTTTTTTGGTTTCTGGGCGACGCGTCCGGAGCGCGAACATCTTCCCCGCCCGTTTCGCTGTCCGTGCCGGATGGCATTGACAGCAAGGGCTCGAAGGCGGGCAAGACGCCCGCGCTCCCAAGATGGAAAGGCCGAGAGTCCTGGGAAACCGGGACCGTCGACCTATCGCCCCCGAAACGCCGGTTCGAGTCGCGCCAGCAGACCAGGGTTATCCCAATCCGGTTGACGGTCATCGGCCAGCGCACACTGCCGAATCGCCCCCTGTCGGCCCCAGATCGTCACCTGAACCCAACGCGGCACCAACTCATTGTTCAGGTCATCAAGAACCGTGACCGCCAATCCCTCCAACGTCGGCCACGACTCGGCCTCAAGAGTCGCCAGATAGGCGGTCAAGGCGGTTGGCGTCAAAATCCATCGGTCGGGCACAGAGTCGATCACCAACCGGGTTCCCGATGCCATCGCCATCGTCCAGCGCACCAGATAATCATGCCAAGGCGCCGGGTTGGCCACCACGGCCAGGCGCCCCCGTCGTGCGGCCACCGCGTCGCGCCGATTCTCCCGCCCCTCTTCCCCGTCACGATTCGCCATGACCACCCACCCCATCATACCATCGAGCCTTGATGGTGACTCATCAAGGCTGCCCTCAGACGCCGAGCGGGCGCATCCGCGCCCTTGGCTTCGCGCGCATGGGCGCGCGGGGCCGCCGTCGCGGCCCGATACCGGCGATGTGTCAGTATCAGGGCTCGCCGGTATCATACCAAGGCTGCCCCCAGACGCCGCGCGGGCGCATCCCCGTCCTTGGCTTCGCGCGCAGGAGCGCCCGGCCTTTTCATTCATGGCGCATGCCTTCGCCGAAGCCGAAGCGGCGGCAAGCTTGGGTGAGGTTCCGGTGGGGGCCGTGATCGTCCAAGCCGACAGCGGGCAGATGTTGGCGGCCTGCGGGAATCGGGTCGAAACCCTCGCCGATCCTTCGGCTCATGCCGAACTTTTAGCCATCCGTGCCGCCTGTCGGGATCTGGGATCGCCCCGCCTGCCGGGATGTGACCTGTACGTCACACTAGAGCCCTGCGCCCTGTGCGCCGCCGCCATCAGCCTCGCTCGTCTCCGCCGGGTCTATTTCGGCGCCTACGACCCCAAAGGCGGGGCCGTCGAACACGGCCCCCGCTGGTTCCGCCAACGCACCTGCCTGCACGCGCCCGACGTGTATGGCGGCATCGACGAGCGGCGCGCGGCAGAACTGCTGCGCGCCTTCTTCCGCACCCTCAGGCTTTGACGATTCGCTCACGGCCTTCGGTGCAGGCGACCGTCGCATTGCGGGTATCGACCACTAATCGGCTCGCGGCCACCAGCCCGGCATAATCCACACCATCATGGTCGGTCACAATCAGAGCCGCGTCGTAATGAGCGAACGCCTCCAAGTCCCAGGCCACACTCCGCCGTCCGGTCAAGGCCCGATGCTCTCGGGACGGCGGAATCTCGGCGATGAACGGATCATACACGTCGACCACAGCGCCTCGGGCTTCCAGCAACTCGATCAGCTCCAACGCCGGACTCTCCCGGATATCATCCACATTCTTCTTGTAGGCCAAACCCAGGATCAGCAGCTTTGAACGATTCAGGCTCTTGGCGAATCGCAAATTCAGGGCATCTGCCATCGCCTGCACCACCACCAACGGCATGGCGGTATTGACCTGGCCAGCCAGTTCGATGAACCGGGTCGACAGCCCATATTCCCGAGCCTTCCAGGTCAGATAAAAGGGATCAATCGGGATGCAGTGCCCCCCTAACCCCGGCCCTGGATAAAACGGCATGAAGCCGAATGGTTTGGTCTTGGCGGCCTCGATCACTTCCCAGACGTCGATCCCCATCCGGGAGAACACCAACTTCAGCTCATTAACCAAGGCGATATTGACCGACCGGAAGATGTTCTCGGTCAGCTTGACCGCTTCGGCGGTCGCCAAAGACGAAGTGGCCACCGTGCGCGGCACGATAGTGCCGTAAAGGCGGCACCCAATCTCCAAGGCTTCGGCCCCGTCGCCGCCCACCACCTTCGGAATGCTGGCGGTGTTGTGAATCGGATTGCCTGGATCCTCGCGCTCGGGCGAAAAGAGCAAGAAGAAGTCACGCCCCGAGCGCAGATCCCCCTGTTCCAGAATCGGGCGCATGAATTCGGCGGTGGTGCCGGGATAGGTGGTCGACTCCAAAGACACCACATGACCGCGCCGCAACCGTGGCAGAATCGCCTGGGTGGTGGCTTCGATGAAACTCATATCCGGTTCGCGGTAGGAATTGAGCGGCGTCGGCACGCACACCACAATCGCATCCACCGTCGTCAAGCCGTCATAATCGGTGGTGGCGCTAAATCGACCGGATGCCACCAACCGAGCCACGTCGCCGCCGTCGATATGCTTGATGTACGACCGACCCGCATTCAAGGCCTCGACCTTGGCGCCATCGATATCAAAACCAACCACCGAGAAACCACAATTGGCAAAGGTCAGCGCCAAAGGAAGGCCAACATACCCCATACCGATGACGCCAATGACCAAACGCCGATCATCGATACGCGCCAGCAGATCTGCGGCCAGATCGGGCGAGGTGAAAGGCGTGGGAATGCCAGCGGGAGCGATCTTATGCACGTCAGATATCCGGGTTATGGGAACGGAATGGCAGAAAGGCCAGAAAACAAGAGGCGACCCAGGGAAGACAGCCGGACTTCCCTAACAGCATCGACCGCGAGAAACAACCTCGTCAATTCGCCCTGGAGGCCAGCCGCCACCGAAGAGCATCAGAAATCCAGATCGGCATAGTGGGGCGGAGGTGGAATGCCCGGAATAAGATCAGCCAGTAAGGAGCGAAAACTGGGCCGCGATTTAATCCGTGCGTACCAGTCCTTGGCTTCTGGATGATCATTCCAGGGGACGAGGCCAATATAATCCACGGCTGAAAGCTGCACGCCAGCCGCAATATCAGCATGGGAAAAGACGTCGCCGGCCAACCAGCTCCGCCGTTCGGCTAGAAAAGCGATATATTCGAGATGGTAATGGATATTTGCGAGCCCCGCCCGGATGAACATACTGGATGGCTCGCCATGCTGACTCACCCGCTTGATCACCTTCTCACCAACCAGATTCTCGGTGACTTCGCGATCAAATTTGACATCGAACCATTCCACCAAACGCCGAACTTCGGCCCGCGCCAATGGCGATGACGGCAGCAGCGGCACTTTGGTGTACACTTCGTCTAAATAGTCGCAGATCGCCCGACCAACCACCACCGCGTAGCCGTCTTCGACCAACACGGGCACATCTCCTGCCGGGTTCAGGGCCAAAAACTCCGGGCGCCGGCGCCAGGGCTGCTCGACCGTCGACTCGAACTCGAGCCCTTTTTCGGCCAGCGCCACACGCACCCGACGGGACGACGAAGAGAGGGGATAATGAAAAAGAATCCGCATGGCGGCTGAACTTTAACTCGACGAAGGGGGTGACGACAGACGGAATACGACGGGAGTGACCTAAAAAGACACTGGCTACCTCTGATCGGACGCTACCACGCTCCCCCGTACCCGCGCCACCGCCCGTGGCCATCAAACCGAGGGCCCCATGTTGAAGCCGGCCCCCGGTCGATAACCGAATCATGATTCCCCGCTCTTGCGCCTCCTGGTGACGACTACTTGGCAGGAGCCAGCGGAACCGTCGGAGCCGCCGGCGCCGTCCATCCCGCCGGCTTGACCGTGATCCGCCCTGCCGCCTGACGGGCAAAGGCGTGTGGCCGATGCATGTCTTCCATCACCGCACCAGGAAATTCATAACTGCCGGGTGTCACCGCCCGCACCGCGAAGGCCAGCTTGAACGTCCCGACCGCCGACGCCCTCCCTTCCAGGTTCAGGGAGGCGACGTAGCGGTCATCCCGAAGCTCTACAACCCCCGGATCACTCAACGAGTCTAACCAGTCGAGCTGCTCAGGCCTTCCAACACCAAAGGCTTGTTCTTCAATTTCCCACCCCGCCGGCAACGGCTGGCTGGCGATGACAGCGTGGAAATCCTCATCTTTATCCGCCGTTGCTCCCTCCAGCACGACCACCAGCACATCGTTCTGTTTGACCGCGTCCAGATCAACCGGAGTTCCATCGCGCCAGAAGAAGTTCCGCTTGATCTTGAAGCCTTCCCGAGCCGCTGGCGACGGCACCGTCGGTACGCCGTAGGTTCCCACCGCCCACCACACCGGCTGACCGCCGGCATTGTGGACTGTTATTCCCTTGGCCAGCTCATCCGGCCCCGGCACCAGGCGCACCGGGTCTCCCTTGGGCACCGGGAGCCCATTCCGGGTCAGAGCCAATGGCACCCCCCCTTGCATCAGGCTATTGGCCGCCAGCAGCAAACGAGCCTGCTCTTGGGTGTTGGTCTCTCGAATGGCCGTGGCGGTTACGGGCAACCGATCCAACAGAGCCAACAAGCGCGCATGGGTCAGTTGATCGGCCTCGGACAGTAACGTCACCAATGCCGCCGCATCCCGCACCGTCGAGCCATAGTCCGCCCCCCAATATTCCCGGACCAGCTCGGACATCGCGGCGTCAAAAGCCGCATTCGCCCGGTCACGGTCCCCCAACCGAGCCAGCGCCGCCCCGATCTGAGCCTTAGCCAATGGTGTTGGCAGATTCTTCATAGCCGTGTCGAAGAAGTACCGCATCGGTCCCGGCGTCGCCACCCCAGCCAGCGACAGCGTGTAAAAGGCATAGGCCTGGTTCACGGTGTCGGTTAAATATTTCTGATCGGCGACATAGTGGCGCAGCCACGTCAGACCCAACACATACCCCGCCTCGGGGACTGAATAATTGAGCGCCCGTGCCCGCGTCAGGAACTCTAAGGCATAGGCGGTCAGCCACTCTTCACTACGGCCCCCGGCGCTCCACAATCCAAAAGCACCATCATAGCGTTGCTTATCCATCACCTGGGCAATCGCTTGATTCACTCGCCCGCGCCGGTCCTGTTCCGACATTTCCGTTTGGCCCAACCCATGCGCCACCTCGTTGACCGATAGCAACGGCAGCGCCCGGCTCACCAGTTGTTCCAAACAGCCATAGGGGTAGCGATCCAGAGCCGCAAGCAGGCCCACCACATCGAAGGGCGGCCCAGAACTCAGAGTCAATGACAGCCCGGCGGTTCCGGGAACAAAACTGGACAGCATCGATGCATCAACGCTGACATTGCCACCGGGTGCCAACTGTCGAACCGTAAACGCGGTCTCCACCGCCCGCGATGGTCGCACAGTCAACCCAATTTTCTGATGGGATGTCACCACCGATGGTCCGTCCAATGGCCCTGTAACATCCACCACCACGCCGCCGACGCCGGATGCCTGGGCGGTGATCGCCGTTACCAATTCCTGACGAGCCCCCGCTGCAAGGTCGACCACCGCTTCCGTCTTAGCCACAAGCGACGGCGGCGCAACGGCGGTAACCCCGGCGATGCTGGTCGCAACGGCGGTGGCCACCGAACCGGGCTCCGGTGCCCCCATGAACTGCACGGGACCGTCTCCGGTCACACTCAGCCGATAGCGCCCCGCCGGCCCCTCGACATTATGGAGAGAGACGGTCATCTGACTAACGTCACCAGGCGCGAGGAACCGGGGTAAGGTGGTATCGGCCACCACAGGCTCGCGCATGATCAGTTTGGTCGACAAGGCCCCCAACCGAGTCCGGTCGAACGCCACCGCCATCAACCGCAATTGCCCGTTGAATTCAGGCAGAGTTAACCGAATCGTTGCCTTACCCTCGGCATCCACCGCCACCGGCCCTTGAAACAGCGAGACCACGGTAATTGAAACCTTGGGCAACCCAGCAGCCAACCCGCTACTATCGCCCCCTTCCCGCAATATGCCGGTTGGCCCATCGACGGTATCGATCAATCGGCTGTAATCATCGCGAATATCCAGTCCCAGAATCCGTTTAGCGTAATAATACTGGCCTGGGTCTGGAGAATCAAACTGGGTCAGTTGCAAAATCCCCTCGTCCACCGCCGCCAATGTCACATAAGCAGGACCGGCAGCCCCTCCCAAGGCGCGACCATCCCCCGACGTGACCTTGATCGGGACGTCCAACACCTGATTCGGACGAACCACCTCGGGCAGATCGACAGCCATCTTCAGAGTGCGCGAAGCGGTATCCAGGGCCACCCATCTCAAGCCGATCGCCCGCACCGGCAGCCGATCCTTGCCATGCACGGGTGGCCGATAGACCGTGGCGGTAACATAGGCTCCTGGCCCCCATACCGAATCCACCGGAACATCAACGGTGCCGCCGGTCTTGGGGATGCTGAAGGTTCGCAGCCAATGGATCCGGTCGGTCGCCACCGTCAGCAGGACTTCTCCGGCGAAGGGCGGCTGAATGTGGACATGCGCGGTCTCGCCCGGATTATAGGTCGGACGATCGGTCGTAACCTCTACGGTATCGGGGGTATCGCTGGTGCTGGCGGAGCTTTCCCAACCGGACCAAAAGCGTAGAGACGAGGCAATCCCAGTTCCGGCCTCGGAAATCTCCAACCGATAACGGCCCGGAGGCAACGTGCCGAAATCCTGCATTGTCGGCACAGCATCTGTCACCGCGAGCGAACCGGAACGAATCGATTGGTCGTGCTCGGTTACCCGATAAGCATAACGCTTCCCGTCATAATACCACTGAAAGTCGTTATGTTCTGCCAACACCTCCCATGTGAGCTTGGGCTTCGCAATCTGCTTGCCGTTATTATCCACGGCGATGACATCAAAACGGGCAGCCTGCCCACTGTCAAAGACCCTGCCACGCGACGTCCCGTCGTCGGCGTGCGGCTTGATGCCGATGGCGTAAGACTGGGTACGCACCGGCACGGACAGGGTTCTCTGAACAGAACGCCCCCCCGGTTCGCTCACCGCCACATGAATAGCGGCCCGCAGAGGCTTGGTGGTGTCGGGCTGGGGCGGAAGGTCCACGGTCAGATGGGCATTGCCGGCGTCGTCGCTGGGTGGCAGCGCGAGATCCCTGGTCCGCCCGGTCACGGTCTCCTGAGCCAAACCAAAAGAATAGTCATCGAAGTCCGGATAAGGAGAGGAGTCTTCCTCCAGCGCCACGTCGGCGGTGCCAGTGAGGCCGACAGCCGGCGCCCCATACAAAAAGCGGCTGGTCACCAACACGTCGAACGGATGACCGGGCTCGATCATAGCCCCGCCAGCGGTCAAATTGACCGCCAACCGCTCGGGAACAAAAGCCTCCACCTGAAAGCTCACCTTCCCGATGGAGGCGGCTTTGGGGTCACCGTAAGCCTCGACGGTCCATTCCCCCATAGGAGCGGTGGCGCTCAAGGCCAAGGGCAGCACGTAACCGCCCGTGGCGACCGGCTTGAGGGTGCCGGCGTAGAATTCCGTGCCGCTGGGACGCAACACCTTGACCGTCAGCGGAAACTGATCGACAGCAACCGTCAGGTTATCCCTCAGCAACGCCGTCAAATTGACGGTCTCACCGGGCCGATACACGCCGCGATCGGTATATAAATAAGCGTCCATCGGTCCCGGCTGCGCCCGCCCCCCAACCCCCCGATCACTCAGATCAAATGCCGCCAGCGTTAAATCCAGCATCGCAAAATCGCCGTCATGAGCATAGGCCGTTACCATCACCGGCTCTTGCCCCCCGATGCCACGGGTCAGGCTGGCAGGAAAGGCCACATGACCATCCGCATCGGTGGTTGCCCGCGCCAATTCGCTATTGTTGCGCGCCAACACCACCACATCGACGCCCGCCAACGGCTTGGCCGAGGCCAACGAACGGACCATGGCATGAATCCCGTCGCCGCCTCGGGTGGTGGTCAGCCCCAGGTCGGAAACCATGATCCACTGGGTCGCGGCCTCGCCATCGGAATCGTCGTTCCCCTTTTCATCAGGGCGTTCGACCATCGCGGTCAGGGCGTAAAGACCAGGCTTGGGGTCAGGAATCAGGGTCCGAATTGCGACCCCGGTCACCGCTTCTTTATTGCGTTCGCCATGAACGTCGAGTGTGCCCTGCCATACCATTTCGCCGTCGGCATCTTTAATCTGCTCGCGATCATGCTCGGACAAGGCCGTCCACAGGGTTTCGGCTTTCAGCTCCGTCGTCAGATTGCGATCGTTGATTCGGTAGAGCTTCAGCTTCGCCTTTTCGACATTGACCGAAACCAGCGGTAAATCGCCCTTGTCGCCACGCGCCAAAATGAATGACTGGCCTCGGAACGCCACCGAAGCCGCCCGGTCCTTTACGTCCACAGTCTCGGTAACATCCTGCTTCAGCACCATGCCATCGGCGCCGGGCAACCCTCGGCGAACCAAAAGCTTGTATTCGGCACCATGATCCAGCCCGCTGAGACATAACTTATTACCGTCGGCAATGACGGTGATGGGCGTCGGCGGTGTTAAACTGATAAAGTCTTCAAAATGAAGATCGCGGCTGATTTTCAGGCGATCCGAAAAGGACAGGCAAAACTGTGCCGGATTTTGGTTGGCTTCAACCGAAAATTCTTTAAGCGTCAGGCCGATGGCCAGCCGCAACTCGTTCAGGCGATGCTCGGCCTCGGGTAAAGCAATGTGAGCATTCTGTCCTTCGGAAACGGCGGCATCATAGGCCACTCTCGCGCTCTCTGGCTGGTTCAGGGGCCCATCAAGCAATCGGGCCAGCCACACGAGATCATCCACCCGCTCTTTGCCCTGAGACGCCCGCCTCAAGCCCAACCATCCCGCCTGAAGCGCCCGCTCGAGATTAGGCTTAGGCAAGCTGGCCTGGGCCCGGGCCAACGCCATCCAAATCGCTGCGCCATTGTCGCCAAGGGCAATCCCATGTTCGAGCGCCGCGACGGCTTGGCCCATGTCATGGGCCGCAACAGCCGCTGCTGCCTCCGCCGCCGCAGCGGCTATGGCCGCCGGATTGAGTTGTGGGGGCAGCTTGGCCCGCAGAGTTTGAGCATATTTCTGAGCGTCGGCATCCAAGCCCGGCAACTCCAGGTCTTGCGCCCAAGCCCGCCCACCTCCAAGCCCGCCCAGCAGGACCAATGCCAGCACCAACCAACGCAATGAGGGAAAGGCGATCACGGCTCCGGGCATGACGTTAACTCCTACGAATAGCGAAGGGGCGCCGCCAGACTACCATATTTTCGCCAAACGAGAGAAGGGCAGATGAGGAATTACCGACGGCGAAGGGCCATGACACCCCTCATACCATCGAGCTTTCATGTTGACATCTTAAGGCGGCCCTCAGACGCCGGGCGGGCGCATCCGCGCCCTTGGCTTCGCGTCCACGAGGACGCGGGGCCGCCGTCGCGGCCCGATACCATCGGGCCTTGATGGTGACTCATCAAGGCGGCCCTCAGACGCCGGGCGGGCGCATCCGCGCCCTTGGCTTCGCGTCCACGAGGACGCGGGGCCGCCGTCGCGGCCCGATACCAT
>CAIXKV010000150.1 GCA_903920145.1 uncultured Rhodospirillales bacterium | reverse complement strand
GCCTTGATGGTGACTCATCAAGGCTGCCCTCAGACGCCGGGCGGGCGCATCCGCGCCCTTGGCTTCGCGCGCATGGGCGCGCGGGGCCGCCGTCGCGGCCCGATACCGGCGATGTGTCAGTATCAGGGCTCGCCGGTATCAAAGGGCGACGGGGCCTGTGGAAACCGAGACATGAAGCGGGCAAGCTTTTCGCTCGACGAAACGGTCCCGATCGCGCAACAGTCCCGAATCCCGGCAAGGCATGACGTCACAGGGTTCTTAAAGGCGGAGTCAAATCAGTATGAGCGCGGTAACAACCAGGAGCGTCGCCCAAGACGAGGCCGGGCTGCGGCTCGACCGTTGGTTTAAGCGGCATTTTCCCGATCTGGGACATGGTCGGTTAGAACGGTTGTTGCGCACCGGCCAGATTCGGGTTGATGGTCGGCGGGTTAAGGCCGGCGACCGGATCGAACCGGGGCAGGTGGTGCGGATTCCTCCCCTCACCGTCAAGGATGCCGAGGACGGCGGTGGTGAGCGGCCTCGGCCTCCGGTGAGCCGGAGTGATGCCGAAGCTCTGCAAGCGCGGGTGATTCATCGCGACGACGAGGTGCTGGTGATTAACAAACCGGCAGGCCTTGCGGTTCAGGGGGGCACCAACACCAGCCGCCATCTGGATGGCCTGTTGGATGCCTTGCGTTTTGATGCCCTCGAACGGCCTCGGTTGGTCCATCGCCTGGACAAAGACACCAGCGGCGTGCTGGTCCTGGCTCGCACGGCTTTTGCCGCCGGGCGGTTGACCGAAGCCTTTCGAGGTCGGGAGGTCCGCAAGCTCTACGCTGCTGTCATCGTCGGCGTGCCCAACCCGTTGGGCGGACGCATTGATCTGCCGCTGGCGAAAGAAGCCGGGCCGCATGGAGAACGGGTGGCGGTGGTCGGGGAAGAGGGGCTCAAGGCCACCACCCTTTACCAAGTGCTGGATACCGTTGGCGATCAGGCGGCTTATGTTCACTTGTCTCCGCTAACCGGGCGTACCCACCAATTGCGGGTTCACATGGCTGCTCTGGGAACGCCGATTCTGGGGGATCGCAAATATGGCGGGGCCAAAGCGGCCCTTCCCGGTATGGACGAAACGCCGCAGTTACACCTGCATGCTCGTCGGGTGGTGGTGCCTCACCCGCGCCTTGGTCAAGTGGATGTTTCCGCTCCGTTGCCGCCGCATATGATGGCCACCTGCGACTGGTTGGGCATTGAGCCGCCGCCAGCCAACGGCCCGTTTCCCGGTGACGAAGATTAAAAAGGATTGTCCTGGGGGGCGGGCATCTTGCCCACTCCCCCCAGGATATAGGCCATCCCTAAGGCTCGATGGTATGATAGGGTTAGCCGAGTCCCGTCAATTCCAAGAGAGGGCGTTCCATGTCCCCGCTCCGTATCATTCCTCTTCAGACTTTGGTGGTATTGGCCTATTTCGCCGTTGCCTTGACCGTGCCGACGGCGGTTGACGGTATTATCATCGCCTTTACTTTGCCTTCCGGCGCTCCTTGGACCCTATCAACCGGAAATTTGCTGGTGGCCATCGGGCTATTCCTGCTGTATCTGGAAATTTTGAAGTCATCACGAACCACTATGGCCTCATTGATCGATCATGGATTGTCTTTGATGCTGTTTTCCGTGTGCCTTGTGCTTTTTATTGTCATGCCTCAGGCGGGTACAGGGACTTTTTTCCTGATTATGATCATGTGCCTGATTGATGTCATCGCCGGCTTTACCGTCAGTCTGGCGGCGTCGCGGCGGTCGGTGGATATTGGCAACGGTATGTAGTGCTGGGGGCCTCGACCTTTAAAAGTTAAGGGTTCAAAGGGCCGCTTGGCCCTTTGCGGGTGTGGGCGGAGCCCACGAAAAGCCCAGCCCCTCTTTCGACCGCCGAGCCCAACAAGGGAGTTCCGGTATGGTTGGTTCCTTTTTTGATCGTCCCGACATCACTCGTGTTCTGTTTCACCCCCGAATCGACCCCTCCCCCGACGAGGATGATGCTCGGAGAAAAACCGTGCGCTTCAACGTTGCCGAAGGCGTGACGTTGGGGGGGCGGCTGTATCCCGCCGCTCAAGACGCACCGGCCATCCTTTATTTTCACGGCAACGGCGAAATTGCCTCGGACTATGACGATTGGGCGCCGTTCTATACCCGGTTGGGATTGACCCTGCTCGTGGTTGACTATCGTGGTTATGGGATCAGCACCGGAACGCCGCGCGCTTCGACACTGCTTGAAGATGCCGTTTCGGTGTTTCAACAAACGCCAGCACTGTTGGCGGGGCAGGGACTCGCACCCGCTCGGCTGTTGGTGATGGGGCGATCCCTGGGAAGTGCTGCGGCGTTGATGGTGGCGGCGGCCGCTTCGTCGGAAAAACCGGCGGTGTCGGGGTTGATCATCGAAAGCGGCTTTGCCAACAGTTTGGCTTTGGTGGAGCGTTTGAGTGGTGTTCCGGCAATCGGCGCCGATGAATCCAGGGATGGATTTGGCGCTTTGGGGCATATCAAAAGCGTGACGGTTCCGACTCTGATCATTCACGGTGAAGAGGATTATCTCATTCCGATCCGCGAAGGTCGGGCCCTGTTCGAAGCCGCCGGGGCTGCCGACAAGCGATGGCTGGCTATTCCCAAGGCCGGTCACAATGATTTGATGATGGTGGGTGTCGATCGGTACTTTCCGGCGGTGGCAGCCCTGGCCCAAGCGGCGTAACGGTCGAGTCGCCGTCGTTCCGAGTCGGGGAGCGGTGCTGGGCGACATATAAAAAAGGGCGGGATTGCTCCCGCCCTTCTTCTTGACATGACCTCAGTTCGAGATCGGCTGTCCTCAGGTAATACGGACCTGAGCGTAGCTGCCAGGCGCCTCTTCCAGAGCTGGCAGCGGGCCAGTGCCGGGGATGCGCGGATCGACTTTGGCCGGAGCCGGCTTGGTCGCCCACTTCGCCCAATCGGTCCACCACGAGCCCGGATTCTGAGTTGCGCCCTGAAGGAAGGCGTCTGGGCTCTTGGGGGTCTTGGGGTTGGTCCAATAGCAGTATTTATTGGCTGCCGGCGGATTGATAATCCCGGCGATGTGGCCGGATGCCGACAACACGAACTTGACTGGACCCGAGAAGATTTGCGTCCCGGCGTAGGTCGAAATCCACGGAGCAATGTGATCTTCGCGTGCCGATACGAAGTAGGACGGGGTCTTGATGGTGCTCAGATCAATCGGAACGCCCTTGAGGCTGATCCCGCCGGGCTTAACCAGCAGGTTCTTCTGGTACATATTCCGCAGATAGAAGCTGTGCATGGCTGCCGGCATCCGGGTCGAGTCGGAATTCCAGTACAGCAGATCGAACGGGAACGGATCTTTGCCCAGCAAGTAGTTGTTGACCACGAACGACCAGATCAGATCGTTGGCCCGCAACAGATTGAAGGTGGTGGCCATCTGGCTACCATCGAGATAGCCCGTCTCGTTCATCTTCTTTTCGAGCATGGAAATCTGCTCTTCGTCGATGAACACGGACAACTCACCGGCTTCAGCGAAGTCGGTCATGGTGGTGAAGAAGGTCGCGCTCTTGATCCGGTCATCACCCTTGGCCGCCATGTAGGCCAGAGTCGAGGCCAACAAGGTTCCGCCCAAACAGTAACCGACCGCCGAGACTTCCTCTTCGCCCGTGACCTGCTTGATCACGTCGAGAGTCGCCAACGGGCCCTCGACCATGTAATCTTCGAAAGACTTGCCGGCCAAGCGTTCATCGGGGTTGACCCACGACATGATGAACACCGTGAAGCCCTGATCGACCGCCCACTTCAGGAACGAGTTCTTTTCGCGCAGGTCCAGGATATAGAACTTGTTGATCCAGGGCGGCACGATCATCAATGGCCGCTTGTAGACCTGTTCGGTGGTCGGGTTGTACTGGATCACTTGGATCAAGTCATTTTGATAAATGACCTTGCCAGGGGTGACCGCAATGTTTTTGCCGACCTTGAAGGCGTCGTAGTCGGTCATGCTGATCCGAAGCTGGCCTTTGCCACGCTCCAGATCCTTCAGCATGTTTTCCAGGCCCTTGACCAGATTCTCACCGCCCGACTCGACGGTCTTTCGCAGAACCTCGGGATTGGTCATCACGAAGTTGCTGGGGGCCATCGCGTCGACGAATTGGCGCGTATAGAAGTCGATCTTCTTCGCGTTCTTTTCGTCAAGACCATCGACATCGTTGACCGTGCTTTGGAGCCAGCGTGCGGTCAGCAGGTAAGACTGCTTGATGTAATCGAAGAGCGTGTTTTCATCCCAAGCAGCGTCTTTAAACCGCTTGTCATCCTTGGCCGGTGCGATAGCAGGTTCGGCTTCTTGGCCGAGCAGGCGCTGGGTCGTCCGCTGCCACAGGGTCATGTAGTCATGCCACAGTGACATCTGCGCCTGGACCATCTTGGACGGGTCCGTCATCATCTTCGCCGTCATTTCCAGGAAAGCCTGGCCAATGTTGAACGGATCAGAGGGACCGCGCATGCCGTCGGTGGCTTGCTGGCTGAGAAATTCGGTAACGAGCCGCTGGCTGCGTTCGGCAATCCGGGCCATTGCCCGAGACATTTCGACCGGATCTGGTAGCTTTACCTCGGGGCCCTGCGTTTCGGCCATGGGAGTGTCCTTTTTTTCCTTCGATTGCACTACGATCGGATCACGATGTGGGTTGCGCGGGCGTCCCTCGCGGCCCCGGTAGCGGAGTCGAGCTTGATGTATCGGGGCTTTTCATACAACATCCTGACAGAATTTTCACTGCCCGGATTCACAATGTTTTTCCAGAAACGTCAAGATGGCCGCTCGGACGGTCAGGGAGGCCGCGTCATGACGGGTTGCAGGAAGCGCCGGACCAACGCTCGGCCTTGGTCGGGGGCGATGGCTTTGGCCGGATTGTGCCTGATCGGGGCGGCATTCGGAACTGCCGGCTGCGAGGATCGGGTTCTGCAAACGGGTCTGAAGTACGAGTATTGGGAGGGCTATTTGGTGGACCCGGCGCCGACGGCAGCCTCCGAAACGCCGTCACCGATCCGACCTCTCAGTGGCCGTAATCCTGACTATCCATCGCTCTACACGGTTCCGATGCGACCGGCTCCGGTTCCGACCGTGAGCGAGCGTAAGACCGCGCTGGACGAGCAGCAAAAAGCGGTCGATGCCCTCGACGCTGACCGTCGCGCGGGACGATCCGCCGATGAACAATTGCAGGAGGTGGCGCCGCCGCCATTGCCGGTTCCACCGCCGCCGCCAGGAGTGGGAGCCCCCACCGGAGCCAAGACAGCGGCTTCGTCTCCCGCCCCATCCTTGTCTCCGGCTCTGCCGGTACCACCCGGCACCGGATCTGCCACACCCGCCTTGTCACCGGGCCGATGAATCGCTGCGGGCGTCCGCCTTCCCTTTCGGATGCCCGCAGAATGTGACATGAAAGGGGCGGTGACGATGTTCCCGGCTTCCCGCGCCATTGGGGGCTAGGCGGGGACGTCGTCTCCGGTCAATCCGCCCGGCAGGCCGTGTCGGGCCGCAGGTTCCGGAGCTGGTATGAGCGATCTCGAATTTCACCGCGTCAAAAGACTGCCGCCCTATGTTTTCGCCGAAGTCAACGCCATGAAGGCGCGCGCCCGCGCCGCAGGCGAAGACATCATCGATCTTGGCATGGGTAATCCCGATCAGCCGACGCCCCCCCATATCGTCGAGAAACTGGTCGAAGCGGTCCAGGATCCCAAGACGCACCGTTACTCTAACTCTCGTGGCATACCGGGGTTGCGTCGGGCGGTGTCGGCCTATTATCGGCGTCGCTTCAACGTGACCATCGATTCCGAGAGCGAGGCCATCGTTACCATTGGCTCCAAAGAGGGGTTGGCCAATCTGGCTCAGGCGATCACCGGCCCCGGTGACGTGATCCTGGTGCCGAATCCCAGCTATCCGATTCACCCCTTTGGTTTCATCCTGGCCGGAGCGGCGATCCGTCATTTGCCGGTGGGGCAAGACCTATCGTTCATGGAACAGTTAGAGCGGGCGGTACGGCACAGTGTGCCTAAGCCATCGGCGCTGGTCTTGAACTATCCGTCCAATCCGACGGCTCAGGTGGTTGATTTGGACTTCTACCGTCCGATCGTCGAGTTCTGTCGTAAACACGAGATCTACATTCTGTCGGATTTGGCTTATGCGGAAATTTATTTCGAAGGACCGCCGCCGCCGTCAGTGTTGGAGATTCCCGAGGCGCGCGACGTGACCGTCGAATTTACGTCCATGAGCAAAACCTACAGCATGCCCGGCTGGCGGATCGGTTTCGCGGTCGGCAACAGCAAGCTGATTGGGGCTTTGGCGCGAATCAAAAGCTATCTTGATTATGGCGCCTTTACGCCGATTCAGGTGGCTGCGACGGCGGCGCTCA
Organism: uncultured Rhodospirillales bacterium; assembly: GCA_903920145.1. GTDB lineage: Bacteria > Pseudomonadota > Alphaproteobacteria > Azospirillales > Azospirillaceae > BOG-933. Next base: position 12,417 of record CAIXKV010000150.1, on the reverse strand, counting down.
ATGGCCCTCAGGATTGCGTGGACGAGGTTCGGGCGCTCTACAAGGTGCGCCGGGATGTGCTGATCGAAGGCTTGGCCGCTGCGGGCTGGAAAGTGCCCTCTCCACCCGCCAGCATGTTCGCTTGGGCGCCGATTCCGCCCCAATTTGCCCATTTTGGCTCTCTCGACTTTGCTAAGATGCTGCTCCAATACGCTCGGGTGGCCGTGTCGCCGGGCATTGGCTTCGGTGAGTATGGCGACGGCCATGTTCGGTTGGCCATGGTGGAAAATCAGCAGCGGATCCGCCAGGCCTGCCGCAGTATCAAGACATTTTTTGCCAGCCCGATTGCGGCGACTCTGGCGGCCGCCGATCCGGTGACGCGGGCGCGGCTGATTTCCGATCCACGGACAAAGGTGGAGTCATGACCGAGCCCCTGAAAGTCGCGGTCGCCGGCCTTGGGACGGTCGGCGGCGGTGTCATACGCTTGCTACGTCAACAAAGCGATCTGATCCGGCGGCGGTGCGGGCGGGCGATCGAGCTGGTCGCGGTCAGCGCCCTGGAACCGCCCCCGGACTTGGCCGCCGAGTTAGCCGGCGTGCCGTGGTTTGGAGATGCCGTGACCATGGCGCAGGACGCGGCGGCGGATGTGGTGGTAGAGCTGATCGGCGGCGCGCATGGGGTGGCGCTGCGGATGTGCGAGACCGCCTTGGAGCATGGCCGCCATGTGGTGACGGCCAACAAGGCGATGCTGGCTCATCACGGGACGGCCTTGGCCGAGCGCGCCGAGAGTCGGGGCCTGTCGCTGGGGTTCGAGGCGGCGGTGGCCGGGGGAATCCCGGTCATCAAGGCGCTTCGTGAAGGTTTGGCGGGTAACCGGATTCTGGAAATCCACGGCATCTTGAATGGTACCTGCAACTATATCCTGTCGCGGATGCGCCGGGAGGGGTTGGAGTTCGAAGCGGCGTTGGCCGATGCTCAACGCTTGGGATACGCCGAAGCCGACCCGACCTTTGACATCGACGGTATCGACGCCGCCCATAAACTGGCGATTTTGGCCTCGGTGGCTTTTGGCGGGCCCGTGCGGTTGGTGCCTGACAATGTCGAAGGCATCCGCCACGTCACCGCCATTGACATCAAATACGCCGAACAGCTTGGCTACCGGATCAAGCTGTTGGGCATCACCCGCCGCAGCGGGGCTTTGTTCGAACAGCGGGTCCATCCTTGCTTGGTGCCCATTGAAACGCCGATCGCGGCGGTGGAAGATGTCTTCAACGCGGTGATCATCGTCGGCGATTTCGTGGATCGGGTGGTGTTGGTGGGCCGGGGGGCCGGGGCTAACCCGACCGCTTCGGCGGTGGTGGCCGATCTGGTCGATATTGCCGCCGGTCGGCATGCCCCAACCTTCGGGGTGGCGGTGGCTGATCTGGACCCCATCGAACCGGCGCCGCTGTCGGCTCGAGTCGGGGCCTATTATGTTCGCCTGATGGTGCGTGATGAGGTTGGGGTTCTGGCGTCCGTGGCTGGGGCTCTGGCCGCAGGAGGCGTCTCCATTGCGCAGTTTTTCCAGGATCGGCACGATCCCGGCGAGAAGGTGCCGGTGGTGCTGACGACACACGCCACCGACGAAGCGTCCATGAGGCGCGCCTTGGATCTCATTACCGGGCTGGGGCCGGTGATGGAGCCGCCGCGCCTGATTCGAATCGAACCGTTCTGAAGCAGACATTGATCGGGGAAGAAAATGCCGCATAACGAAAATCTGAGAATGGATCGCAATCTGGCGCTGGAGGCGGTTCGCGTCACCGAGGCCGCCGCGTTGCGCGCCTCTTTGCTGATGGGCCGGGGTGACGAAAAGCTGGCCGACCAAGCCGCCGTGGATGCCATGCGCCAAGCGCTCAACAGCTTGGTCATTGATGGCACCGTGGTGATCGGTGAAGGCGAGCGCGACGAGGCGCCGATGCTCTATATCGGCGAAAAGGTTGGAACCGGCAAAGGGCCAAAGGTTGATATTGCCCTTGATCCCTTGGAAGGCACCACCATCACCGCCAAGGGCGGCCCGAACGCGCTGGCCGTGATTGCCTTCGCCGATCAAGGCGGCTTCCTCAATGCGCCCGACGTTTACATGGACAAGATTGCGGTGGGCGGTGGCCTGCCCGAAGGAATCGTCGATCTTGACGAGTCACCGGCGGCGAATCTGCGTGCTTTGGCCAAGGCCAAAAACGCCGAGGTTTCCGACTTGCTGGTGTGCATCCTTGATCGTCCGCGCCATACCGAACTGATCGCCAAGGTCCGGGAAACTGGGGCTCGGATCATGCTGATTACCGATGGGGATGTGAGCGGTGTGATCGCCACCTCCCAGCCGGAAAGCGGCGTGGATATGTATGTGGGCTCGGGCGGCGCCCCCGAAGGGGTGCTGGCAGCAGCAGCGCTTCAGTGTATTGGCGGGCAGATGCAGGGCCGGTTGTTGTTCCGCAATGACGATGAAAAGAATCGGGCGGTACGTTGGGGCGTCAAGGATCTGAACCGTAAATACGGCCTCAACGATCTGGCCCACGGCAATGTGATGTTTGCCGCGACCGGCGTCACCACCGGCAATTTGTTGAAAGGGGTCCGTCGGTTTGCTGGCGGGGCTTATACGCATTCGGTGGTGATGCGCTCGGCCACCGGCACTGTCCGGTATATCGAGGCTCATCATAATTTCCGGGTGAAGGATAGCGGTCTCTAAGGCGGGATCGGGCTTTTGGTGAGCTCCGCCTACACCCGCAAAGGGCCAAGGGGCCCTTTGAACCCGTGACGCTTTTCCCATAACGTCCTGAGGTCAAGGAGGCTGTGCCTCCTTGCGGGTGCGGGGCAGAGCCCTGCGAAAGCCAAAGAAACGACGCTACCTGAGTGCCCACGGGGCAAAGCCCCTAAGCGGCTGGCCATGACCATCACCACCAGCAACAGATTGACAGCCGCCCAGGCGGCTCATCAGGCGGGGCGTTTGGCCGAAGCCGAAGCGGGGTACCGCCATGTTTTGGCGGTTGACCCGGATCATCCCGATGCCCTGCATTGGCTGGGAGTGATTCGGCATCAGTGCGGAGATCATGGCGAAGCGGTGGTGCTGATGAGCCGGGCCATTGCGCTTCGTGGGGACACCTACAAATATCATTACAATCGGGCGGCCGCTTTTCAGGCCCAGGGCCGATGGGATGACGCTTTGGCGGGGTATCGGGCGGCGGCGAGGCTGGCGCCTACGGTGGCGGCGGTTGGTGTGGCGTTGGCGGGGCTGCTGCACCGGCTGAACCGACTGGACGAGGCGACCACCGCGTATCGTGCGGTTCTTGAGCAAACCCCCGAAGACAGCGCGGTTCTGTTTGCCTTGGGCGGGGTGTTTCAGGCCCAGGGCCTCTTGGAGGATGCCGAGGAAAGCTATCGGCGCGGGCTTGACCATCGCCCGGACCATGTGCCGACCCTGGTCAATTTGGGGACCGTGCTGCACGCACGCGGTCGGTTTGATCAGGCCGAGGACTGCCATCGGCGCGCGGCAACTCTTGAGCCGGGATTCGCTCCGGCTCACCTGAATCTGGGCATTGCGCTCCAGGCCCAGGGCCGGGTGTTCGATGCGGCCAAAAGCTACCGCCGGGCCTTGGCTCTGACGCCCACGGATGCCGCCGCTCACTTCAATCTGGGAACCGCCGTGCAGGCGGTGGGTTGGCTGGACGAGGCGACTCGCTGCTACCGTGATGCTTGCGCCTGCGCCCCCGATTATGCCGAGGCTCACAACAATCTTGGCCAGTGTCTGGAGGCACGAGGTTTGCTCCCAGAAGCCGTTGCGGCTTATCGTCGCGCCTGTGCGCTGCGGCCTGATCAGGTGGCCTTTCACAACAATCTGGCCTGCGTCCTTTATCTGCTTCACCGCAACAAGCCTGAAGCCGCTCGCCTCGAAGCCGTCGCCTGGCGGGAGGCTCATCCCGATCAGCCCCTGGCTCGCCACATGGTCGAAGCTCTGGGGGCGACCGGAGCTGTGCCGCCGCAGCCGCCCGCCCGCTATGTCCAAACCCTGTTCGATGGTTTTGCCGACAGCTTTGATCGCGAATTGTTGGGGATCGGCTATTGCGGCCCGCGATTGATGGCCGAAGCCTTGGCCCACGCCCTTCCCACGCCCCAGGCCGACCGGGTGGTGCTGGATGCCGGTTGCGGTACGGGCTTGTGTGCCGAAAGGCTGCGGCCTTGGGCTCGAACGCTGATCGGCGTTGATGTTTCGCCTCGCATGCTGGAACATGCCCGCCGTCGCGGGCTTTACGATCGGGTGCTGGACGCTGACTTGGACGCCTATTTGGCGGCTCATCCGAACTCGTGCGACATCATCGTTGCCGCTGACGTGCTATGTTACGTGGGAGATTTGGCGCTCTTGATGGCGGGATTTTCGACAGCCTTGCGTTCAGGAGGCTTGTTGGCCTTCACCGTTGAACAGGCCCCGACCCCGGATATTCCCTTTCACTTGGCCGCCCATGGCCGCTACCTGCATGGTGAAGCGGCTTTGACGACGTTGATGGCGCGCCATGGTTTCGAGTTGCTCCGCGTATCGGTCGACACTTTGCGGAATGAAGATGGCCAACCGTCGCCCAATTTGGTGATTTTGGCTCTCTTGCGATCGTAAGGCTGAATCCCGGAAGGCTTCGTGTCCTTTTTTACGCACACTGCGTATAGTTGGCGGAACGGCGTTTCAGGGCGGAGGCGGCGCGGGCGATGACGAAGACGGCGGTGACGGCAAAGACCGGCTTCGGGCGCCGAGCGTGGGTGTTCGCGGTTGGGCTGGTGGTGATCCAGGCCGCTTTGCTTGCCTGGAATCTGGAGCACGAATATCGGCACACGCTTGACACCGAATATGCTCGTCTCGCCGATGCCGCCCGCATCGCCGATGAGAGTTTCGGTGGCAGTCTGCGGGCCATTGACCTATTGCTACGGGACGTTGCGGCGGAACTGGATCGGCGAGGAAGCGCAGACCCAGTTACCGTCACCGACTATATGACAACCCGCGCCCGAGCCCTGCCCGAAGTGCGGACGGTGATTGCCACCAATGTCGACGGCATCATTACGGCTTCGACTCGTCCCGATCTTCTCTCCCGAGACATTCATACCCGCGCTTATTATGTCCGGGCCCACGACTCCAATACTCCGAATCAAACACTTTTTTCGTCTCTGATGGTGGCAAAACCCACCAATGCTGACGTGATCTTTGCGACCCGAAAAATTATGACGCCGGATGGGCATTGGGCCGGGATCGTGACGGCAACTCTTGAAATCAAAATGTTTCACGCGCTCTTAGCGTCCATTTTTCCCGCCGATTCTGGAAATGTTATCGTTTTAGTTGGAAAAGACGACCATATCATCAGCAGACAGCCCGATCCCGAGAAATTTGTCGGCTTCGATCTGTCCCAGGCCGGTTATCTGAAGGATCATTGGGCCGAAGGGCGGACGCTATCCTTTCATTGGATCACGACCCTGACCGAAGGCGTCGACAAGATGGCTGCCGTTCGAACGGTTGGTGACGGATCCTTCGTCATGATCGTCACAAAACCGGTCCAGCAGGTTTTAGCGCCCTGGTATGCCCAGGTTATTAACCAAGCGATTGCCTTTATTGCCTTGTCCTTTGCGGTCTTTTCGTTGACTTGGCTGGCTATTCGTCATCATGGCCGGGAAGCCCAGGCCAACGCTCTGGCGATTCTGGCGGAAGATGCCCGGCAGGTTAGCGACGAACGGCTGGCCTTGGCGACCACAGGAGCACGGATCGGAATCTGGGATTATGATCTAATAACTGGGTTTTGTGTCTACGACACCCAAATGATGAGGCTTTACGGTCTCGATGGGGATGGCGGCTTGGTAACCATCGAAAGTTGGCAAAGCAGTGTTCATCCCGAAGATCGGCAGCATGCGACCGAAGATGTATTGGCGGCTGTGCAAGGAGTTCGCCCCCTTGACACCGAGTTTCGTATCGTTCGCCCGGATAAAACTATTGTCCACATCAAATCTATGGCGCAAGTTTATCGGGGTGATGACGGTCAGCCGACTCGGATGGTGGGAATCAATATTGATGTCACTGCAAGCAAGCAATCAGAACAAGATTTGAAAGAAGCGAAAGATCGTGCAGAAGCATCGGCTCAAGCTTTAGTCAAAAGTGAACGATTCACCAGAGCTGTTGCCGATAATCTACCCGGTATGGTGGGTTATTGGGACACGGATATCCGCTGTCGATTCGCTAATAGGCATTATTTGGACTGGTTTGGCCGGACTTCTGATCAAATGTTAGGTGTTGGTCTTCGGGAATTACAAGGAGATGATCTTTTTTCTATAAATGAGCCTTTTATTCGCGGGGCACTGCGGGGGGAGTATCAAAATTTTGAACGGACTCTCGTAAAAGAAGACGGCTCTATTGGATATACATGGGCGCAATATATCCCAGATAGAGATGATTATGGAAATGTCAGAGGATTTTTTGTTTTGGTAACCAATATCACCACAATCAAACAGACTGAATTGCGTTTAAAGGAGACCAATGAACAATTGATGATTGCTCGCGACAAGGCCGATGCCGCTAATCAGGCAAAATCGGCCTTTTTGGCCATGATGAGTCATGAAATTCGGACCCCAATTACGGGGGTATTGGGTATGGCTGATTTATTAAGGCAAACCCCCTTGACCCAAGAGCAAGCCAATTATCTTGATACCCTGGCCACATCAACCAATACGTTGTTAACGATTCTTAATGATGTTCTTGATATTTCTAAAATAGAAGCCGGAAAAGTGGTTTTTGAAACAATAAAATTTTCCATTCACGATTCCATTCTTGATACGATTGCTTTGTTTAATAGTACTGCTACGGCTAAATCCTTAACGCTGACCCATTCTTTTGACGAGACTTTGCCGCGCTTGGTAATCGGAGATCCGGCCCGGTTTAAGCAACTCCTCTTTAATCTCACCAGCAATGCTCTTAAATTTACTGAGTATGGTGGGGTTCATTTGCGAGTGTCGGTTAAGTCGCGGGAAGCGGACTTTTGGGTTGTGAGGATCGAGGTTGAAGACACTGGAGTTGGTATTGCTGCGGATCAATTGCCGCTCCTGTTCCAGCCTTTTACCCAATTGGGATCGTCAACCGCCCGGCGGTTTGGTGGCACCGGCTTGGGATTGGTCATCACCCAACGTTTGATCGAAATGATGGGCGGGACCATCGGAGTCGACAGCCAGCCTGGGACCGGAACCCGGTTTTGGTTCACCCTGCCCTTCCAGAGTGCGCCGGGCGACGCTACGCCCCGGCCTGGGAAAACCTCACCGACAGAAACGATGACCGTCCTGCGGCCTTTGCGTATTTTGTTGGCCGAGGATAACCGGATCAATCAAATGTTGGTCAGCACCATGCTACGCAAGGCCGGACATACGGTCGACGTGGTCGACAACGGCCTGTTGGCGGTGGCGGCGGTGACACATCAAACCTTCGATGTGGTTTTGATGGATATGCAGATGCCGGAAATGGACGGAGAGCAAGCCACTCGAGCGATTCGAGCCTTTCCGTCGGCCCAGAGCCGTATCCCGATTGTCGCCCTGACGGCAGACGCCATGCCCGAACACTGCGCGCGCTATCTGGCGGCTGGTGTCAACGACCTGGTGGCCAAGCCCATCGATTGGGATGCCTTACTCGCCAGCCTGATCGCTCATGTTGGAGCCGAGGTTTCAGCCAACCGTTCCGTTGAAGGTGGTGAACTGCATCGCCCCTAACGGGCCGAGCTTCTAGCTTCTTAGGCAACGGCGCGAACACGAGACTTACGCCTAACGTCGTGACTCATACCATCGGGCCTTGATGGTGACTCATCAAGGGTGCCCTCAGACGCCGGGCGGGCGCATCCGCGCCCTTGGCTTCGCGTCCACGAGGACGCGGGGCTGCCCTCAGACGCCGGGCGGGCGCCTCCGCGCCCCCTAGAGTCCACACACTAGGGCTTCGCGTCCACGAGGACGCGGGGCCGCCGTCGCGGCCCGAGGACCGGCGACGTGTCAGTATCAGGGCTCGCCGGTATGATACCACAAGACGAGCACGCTTTAGAGTTTGGATACCACCGATCACACTTCACAAAGGCTTTTCCATCGCGAGCGGATTTATATTCCAAGCTTCAACGGAGATCACTTGGTTTTCGTTGACGATCCGCCGAGACACTTTATGGGGGTAGTCCTTACGGGCGCACGCAACACGTTCATGAGCGCGAGCCACTTTCTGCCTAGCCTTATTACGACTATTCGATCCCTTTTTCTTTCGAGACAGCGATTGCTGTTTCCGCTTTAGATTTCTCTCCGCCTTGCGAAGATGGCGGGGATTTTCAAATTTAGAACCGTCACGGGTGATCGCGAGATGACCTGCCGGTCTAACTGTCAAGTGTTTTCGGCTATGCCGAAGGCACCATCCATCCCGGCCCTGAAGGACCGGGTTTTTCGCCCGAGAATGATAAAGTCGTTGCAGGATGGCTGATAACGGCTAATACAGTGTTTGCTGCTTTCAGGGTTTCCGGCGAGTGCCACCGGAGCCCGGTTCGCTTCCGGAGTCGATGCATGGCCGAGGCCCCTCCCATTACCGAAGAAGATTATTACGAGCTTCAGCGATTTGTCGCCCGCACGCCCCGTGGCCAGGCATTCCTGGATGAGCATGGGCGACGAGCACAGAAGATTGCCGCCGACGAGGTGATTCGACTCGTTAATGATCTGCGGGAGAGCTGGCGCCAAAGCGCTCAGGCGGCTAACACCGCGACCCAGGTCGAGGTGCTGCGTCGGGAATTGATGGACATGAGCGCGTCCATTGTTCAGGCTCGCCGCGAAATCGCTGCGCTGCGGCCCGCATCCGGCGACGGGAGCGATCGCATTGTCACGGCCACCAACGAGCTTGATGCCATCGTTCAATCCACCGAGCGCGCGTCCTTTGAGATCCTGACCGCTGCCGAGCGGATTATGGACCTGACCACCCGCCTGCGTGGAGCCGGTGCCGCCACCGAGCTGTGTCACGATCTGGAAGACCAGATTACCAACATTTTCACCGCCTGTTCCTTCCAAGATCTCACCGGCCAACGCACCACCAAGGTGGTCAACGCCTTGCGCTATATCGAACAGCGCGTCACCGCCATGATTTCGATCTGGGGCAGCGACGGCACGCTGCGCCCCTTGGTGGGCGAGCCGGTCGTCGACCAGCGACCGGATGCCCATTTGCTGAACGGCCCCAGTGATAACGGCGTTGATCAGGACGAAATTGATCGACTGCTGAATGGTTCGGATTCGCCGCCGGCGGCGCCCGCAAACCCGGCCCCGGCCAAAGCGGCCAAAGCGGCCAAATCAGCCAAACCGGCTCCGGCGAAAGCCCCCAGCCCTCCACCGCCGGACTTGGGCCAAGACAGCGGCCCGAGCTTAGGGCAGAACGACATTGATTCCTTATTCCCCTGACGGCTTGGCGTCACCAGTGCATCGCCGCCTCTTCTTTCCCGATCCCAGCGGTGCTATACAGGCCGGCACAGCGTGCGGCGTCCTCGCCGGTCGTCAGACCGTTGCGGGCGCCTCTGCCGCGCCAAAGGCTTCGCCCAATCCCGACTATCGCTCCGCGCCTCTTCCTAACCGGGAGTCATTCACCTCATGAGCAAAATTAAGGTGGTCAACCCGATCGTCGAACTCGACGGCGACGAAATGACCCGTATCATTTGGCAGTTCATCAAGGACAAGCTGATCCTGCCCTACCTTGATGTCGAGTTGAAGTACTATGATTTGGGGATCGAGAACCGCGATCGGACGTCCGATCAGGTCACGATCGATTCGGCCAATGCCATTAAGCAATATGGCGTCGGCGTCAAATGCGCGACCATCACCCCGGACGAAGCGCGGGTTAAGGAATTCAACCTCACCAAGATGTGGAAGTCGCCCAACGGCACGATCCGCAACATTCTGGGTGGCACCGTCTTCCGCGAGCCGATCATCTGCCATAATGTGCCGCGCTATGTGCCGGGCTGGACCAAGCCGATCATCATTGGCCGTCATGCTTTCGGCGACCAGTATAAGGCCACTGACTTTGTGGTCCCCGGCCCCGGCAGCTTGACGATCAAGTGGACGCCTAAGGATGGCGGCACGCCGATCGAGCACGAAGTGTTCGATTATCCCGATGCTGGCGTGGCCATGGCCATGTACAATTTGGACGAGTCCATTGCGGGCTTTGCTCATGCCTGCTTCCTCTACGGTCTGGATCGTGGCTACTCGGTCTATTTGTCGACCAAGAACACCATTCTCAAGGCTTATGACGGGCGCTTCAAAGACATCTTCCAGCAGGTCTTTGATCAAGAGTACAAGGAGAAGTTCACCCAGGCCCGGTTGGTCTACGAACACCGGCTGATTGACGACATGGTGGCGTCGGCGATTAAGTGGGAAGGTGGCTTCGTTTGGGCCTGTAAGAACTACGATGGCGACGTGCAGTCCGACGTGGTAGCTCAAGGCTTCGGCTCGCTGGGCCTGATGACGTCGGTGCTGATCACGCCCGATGGCAAGACCGTTGAGGCTGAAGCCGCGCACGGCACGGTTACGCGCCATTATCGCGAGTACCAGAAAGGCCGTGAGACGTCGACCAATCCCATCGCGTCGATTTTCGCTTGGACTCAGGGCCTGACCTATCGTGGCCGTTTCGACAACACCCCCGAAGTGTCGCGTTTTGCCGCCACTCTGGAAAAGGTTTGCGTCGATACCGTCGAAGCCGGCTTGATGACCAAAGACCTTGCGATTCTGATCGGCCCCGACCAGCCGTGGTTGACCACCCGGCAATTCCTGAACAAGCTCGACGAGAACCTGAAAAAGGAAATCAACGGGTAATCAGGTCCATTCGAAAACCGATGACCCAAGGGGGCGGGGCGACTCCCCCCCCTGGGCGTTGGGACATTGTTATCTCTGGCCTGTTATCTCTGGTCGGGGTGGGGCACCATCAAGGCGCGATGGTGATCATCGCCGCCCGAAAACCCGGAACGCCAGCACCCCCAGCGCCAATCCTGCGCCAAGATCGCTGACGGCGTTCCATCCTCCCCAGGCCCATACGGCCATGGCCGCTGCCGAGCCGACCGAGCCTCCCAGAAACATGCCGGTCATGAAAATTGTGTTCAGCCGGTTACGGGCTTCGGGGCGCAGAGCGTAAATCACATGCTGGTTGGACACCAGGGCGCCGTGGATGCCACAGTCCAACAACAGAACCCCCAGGATCAGCCCGGCCACGCCGCTCCACAACCCCATGACCGCCCAAGCCGCCACGGCCAGAACCGCACCCGCGCCGATGACCCGATGCGGACCATAGCGATCCGCCAACCGTCCGGCCATGGGAGCGACCATCACGCCAGCCGCCCCCAGCACGCCGAACAGCCCGGCCACGTCGGCCCCCAGATGGAGCGCCGGTTCTTGCAGATGCAGAGCCAGAATCGTCCAAAAGGCTGAGAAACTGGCGAAAAGTCCGGCCTGAATGCCGGTGGCTTGGCGGAGCAATCGCTCCTGTCGCCACAGAGTTCCAAGCGAGCGCAGAGCGTCCCCATAGCGCAGCCCCGCCCCGGTCGCTGGGCTGGTGGGCAAAATGAAGGCCAAGACGATCGCCACGACAAGCGCCAATGGCACGCCGCTCCAGAATACGGCGCGCCAGCCGGCCTCGCTTCCGATGAAACCCGCCAGAGTCCGGCTTAACAGGATGCCGCAGAGCAATCCGGCCATGACTGTGCCAATGACCTGCCCTCGGGTTTCGGGACGCGCCAGGGTTGCAGCAAAAGGCACGATCTGTTGCGCCACCGTTGCCGCTGCCCCCACCAGCACCGATGCGATCACCAGCGCCCCCGCCGAAGGTGCCAAGGCGGCTAGGGCCAAGACCAAGCCGAGCGCCGCGAATTGGCCGACAATCAGCCGTTTGCGGTCGGCCAAGTCTCCCAATGGCACCAGCAACAGCAAACCGGCGGCATAACCCAGTTGGGTTGCGGTGGGAATCAGTCCAATCAGAGGCGATGCCGGCAGATCGGCGGTGATAATCCCCAACAAAGGCTGATTGTAATAGATATTTGCAACGCCGACGCCGCTGGCGGCGGCCATCACCAAGGTCATGACGGGACTGAGCACCGGAGGCTTTGTCATCGGGACACTTTCAAACGGAAGGACGTGAGCGTGATGGTAAGGGACGAGGGCCGATGAACGCCAGGGCCAGGATCATGACGAGCGCACGAGGCTGCGGTCACAGCCCGATACCAACGGCACGGATCATTGTCTAGGGCCGTTGGTATGATACCCTCGAGCCTTGATGGTGACTCATCAAGGCTGCCCTCAGACGCCGGGCGGGCGCATCCGCGCCCTTGGCTTCGCGCGCATGGGCGCGCGGGGCCGCCGTCGCGGCCCGATACCGGCAGTGTGTCATCGTTATAGCTCGCCGGT
>CAIXKV010000149.1 GCA_903920145.1 uncultured Rhodospirillales bacterium | reverse complement strand
TGCTCATTTCGGTACTGTATGAGCATGTTTGCGCAATGTCCATGCACTCTGTTAAAAACCCTCCCAAGAGTATGACCCGGCCAACCGCGACGAGGCAACCACCCTGTTTGGGCCCGCACAGGGCAGAAACAGGGTGAGCTTCAGAAAGGCGCCCCGATCTTATACCATCGAGCCTTGATGTTGACTCATCAAGGATGCCCTCAGACTCCGGGCCGCCGTCGCGGCCCGAGGACCGAGGACCGGCGATGTATCAGTGCCATGGCTCGCCGGTCTTACTGGCGGCTGGCCATCAAGTCGACAAACCGCCGGAACAGGTAGTGGCTGTCCTGGGGGCCAGGCGACGCTTCCGGGTGATACTGCACCGAAAACACAGGCCGATCCGTGAGGCGGATGCCTTCGTTGCTGCCGTCAAACAGCGAGACATGGCTGACTTCGACTCCCTGGGGCAGAGACTCGGGCACCACCATGAACCCATGGTTTTGGCTGGTAATCTCGACCTTGCCGGTCACGAGGTCTTTGACCGGGTGATTGGCGCCACGATGACCGCGCGGCATCTTGTCGGTGCGTCCGCCCAGTGCCAGCGCCAACATCTGGTGGCCAAGGCAAATCCCGAACAACGGCAAGCCGGTGTTCAGAAGAGCTTGGATGGTTGGTACAGCATAGACGCCGGTGGCCGCCGGATCGCCGGGGCCGTTGGACAGGAACACACCATCTGGTTGATGACGCAAAATCTCTTCGGCGGTGGCGGTGGCCGGAACCACCGTGACACGGCACCCGAGCCCGGCCAGACACCGCAGGATGTTGCGCTTGGCGCCGTAATCAATGGCCACCACATGGAAGCGCGGTTCGGTGAGCTGACCATATCCGTCGCCGAGTCGCCAGGGCGTTTCGGTCCAATCATAAGTCTGGCGGCAACTGACCTCCAAGGCGAGGTCCATGCCGGCCAGCCCTGGCCAAGCCACCGCCTGGGCGTGGAGGGCGGGCAGATCAAAGTGGCCATCAGGGGCGTGACAGATGACGCCGTTGGGGGCGCCGCCGTCGCGGATCCGTCGGGTTAGGCTGCGGGTATCAATTCCCGAAAGTCCCACGAGGCCGTAATCCTTCAGCCAGGCATCGAGAGGCTTGGTGGATCGCCAATTCGAGGGGGCGGTGATGTCGGCCCGAATGATCAGGCCGCGTGCGGCGGGCGTGATCGTCTCGATGTCTTCGGGGGTGGTGCCGACATTGCCGATGTGCGGGAAGGTAAAGGTAATGATCTGGCCAGCATAGCTGGGGTCGGTGAGAATTTCCTGGTAGCCAGTCATCGAGGTGTTGAAACAGACCTCTCCGACAGCGTGGCCGACGGCGCCCACGCCGCGACCCCATAGTACGGTGCCGTCGGCCAGCACCAGGACACCAGTCATCCCAACAGGCCCGGCCCCCGCAGTGGCGGCGGCAAAGGCGGGATCAGTCTCGTTCATATCGGAACCTTGCTGCACCGAGCCGGGGCTACGGCGTCTCGGACGGATGGCACGCGGCTGAGGCCGCCCGCCGACGGTGGATCGATAGTCAGCCGCCGATGGCGGGTCAAGCTGTATATCATCGGGAGTGCTGCTTCTTTTCGCATGGTGCCAATCTGCGTGCCATCACTGGGTCCGGGACTGGCCAGAACCTGCAAGATGGGGTAAGGATGGGATCGAGTCGATGGCGACTCGAGAAAACTCAGCACAATCCAGCAGGACGGGAAGAGGCCAGAAACGATGTTGCGCGAACGGTTCAACGAGGCGCTAAAGGCGGCGATGCGGGGGCGCGAGGCGCCAACGGTCAGCACGATTCGGATGATCCTCGCCGGGCTCAAGGATCGCGACATTGCGGCCCGCAGCCGGGGAAACACCGAAGGCATCGATGACGGCGAGGTTCTCAACGTCTTGCGGGGCATGATTAAGCAGCGCCAGGACTCCATCATCTTGTACCGCGAAGGAGGGCGACCCGAGCTAGCCGACAAGGAGGCCGCCGAGATCGTCGTGATCGAGAGCTTCATGCCTCAGCCCATGACCGACGAGGCGATTGCGGCGGCCATCACGGCGGCGGTTGCCGCTACCGGCGCGGCTTCGATCAAGGATATGGGCAAGGTGATGGCCGAGCTCCGGGTTCACTATGCCGGGCTGATGGACTTTGCCAAGGTCGGTCCTCTGGTGAAGCAGGCTTTGACCTGAGGACGGCTTCGGTGACGGTGGCGATTCCGGAGGAACGACGCGGGAGCCGCAGTCCGGGAAGGAGGGCGCCACGATGACGGTTCCGCCGGCCTTCCTTGAAGAACTCCGCGCCCGCCTGCCGCTTTCCGAGGTGATTGGCCGTCGGTTGCGGTTGGTCCGCAGCGGTCGGGAATTTGCGGCCCCTTGTCCCTTTCATAACGAAAAAAGCCCCAGTTTCACGGTTAACGATCAAAAGGGATTCTTCCACTGCTTTGGTTGCGGCGCCCATGGCGACGTGATCGGGTTTGTGATGCGCCACGATCATCTGAGCTTCCCCGAGGCGGTGGAATCGCTGGCAGGGCTGGCCGGTTTGCCAGTTCCGCGCACCGCTCCCGAAGATCGCCAGCGCCATGAGCATCGCAAGGGCCTGCACGAGGCCATCGAGGCCGCTACCTGTTGGTTCGAGCAGCAGTTGCGGGCGCCGGCCGGTGCGGCGGCTTTGGCTTATCTGCGACGGCGGGGCCTGGATGACGAGGCGATCGCTTCGTTCCGGCTCGGCTACGCTCCGTCCGATCGCAATGCGCTGCGCCCCGTGTTGGAGCGGGCCGGCTTTGGCATCGAGATCTTGGTGGAAGCCGGTTTGCTGAAGCGACCGGATGACGGCGGGGCGCCTTTCAGCTTTTTTCGCCACCGGGTGTTGTTTCCGGTTGCCGATCGGCGAGGCCAGATCGTGGCGTTTGGAGGCCGGCTGATCGATGGCGAAGGGCCGAAATACATCAACACAGGTGAAACGCCGCTGTTCCACAAAGGACAGTTGCTCTATGGCCTGTCTCGGGCACGGGCAGCGGCAGCAGAACAGCAGCCCGTCGTGGTGGTTGAAGGCTATATGGACGTGATCGCGCTGGTTCGGGCTGGTTATGCCGGGGCGGTGGCGCCGCTGGGCACGGCTCTGACCGAAACCCAGATCGAAATCCTGTGGCGCCTGTTTCCGGGTCGTGACAAGACCCCGGTGCTGTGCTTTGACGGCGACACCGCCGGTCGGCGGGCGGCGGCGCGGGCGGTGGATCGGATTTTACCGATGTTGGCGGCGGATCGTTCGGTGCGGGTGGCTTTTCTGCCCGGCGGAGAAGACCCCGACAGTTTGATTCGCGGACGGGGTGTCGCCGCGTTCAAGAGCGTGCTGGATCAAGCCCGATCCCTGGTGGATGTGTTGTGGGAGATTGAGACGGCGGAGCGTCGCTTCGAAACCCCCGAGGCCAAAGCGGGCCTGAAAGCCGCGCTTGACGCTCGGGTTGACCAGATCGCCGACCGCACGGTTCAAGGTTTTTATCGCGGAGAGGTTGGGCGTCGGATCAACGAACTGTTTTGGACCCGGTGGCGCTCGGATCGTCCAATGGCTGGCGCTCGTCTGGGAGCCGGGCGGCCCCAGCGTCCGGGGGCGCCTCGACCGATGATGGCGCCGCCGGAGCCGCCCCGTCGGCCCAAAAGCGCCAGCCATCGCTGGCCACGATTGTTGCTGACGACCTTGATCAATCACCCTCAATTGTTGGACGAGTTTCACGAGATTCTCGCCCTGACAGAGATCGGCGAACCGGGGCTAGACGATTTGCGCCACGCTTTGATTGTCCTGGCTGATGGGGTGGGGCAGGGGGATCGCAGCGGAGAAGCGACGGCGGTCCGGGTCCGTTTGGCTGCCCTGGGATTTCAAGAGCTACTTGACGAACTCCTGGATCCGAGTACTTATGAGAGTCACCGCTTTTCGGCTCCTGGTGCTGACTTGGCGATGGCGCGGCGCGGATTGACTGACGGTCACGCGACCTTCTGTCGCATTCGCATTGGCCGTGAGCTGGTAGAGGCGGGACGGCGACTGGGACAGGATGGCGGCAAGCGGGATTTATCACGGGTTATCACGTTGCGTAGCGAGTTGGTGCTACCCGAACCAGAGCCCGAGGATCCGGTTTGATCCCGCGAGGCCAAAGAGTTCGGGCTTGACGCTGCCGGGATTCATCGCCAATTGTCACAGGCCGGCTTGGTGGCAGTGTTGGAAGGGGCGCACCGGGCCGTTGCCGTTGGCAACCGCGCACCACAGGGCACTCGGCGATTTTGGGGGAGATCACGGAACTTCGCGCTCCGCAGACGGTTGCTGCGGGCGTTCGCGCGTTTGGGTGGGCGGGGAGGATGTGATCAAACGCGGAGGGCTGCTTGTGGGCTAGGTCTTTGATGATAGTTGAATGAGAGTACGAAGTCATAACGCGGAGCCGGCTGGTGGTTCTGGGTAGTGTCGGCTGATGGCGGGTGCTGTTGGCGCGAAGGGTTGATTCGGGGGCAGGGATCGCATGGCCACGAAAGCGACGAATAGAGCGGAAGTTCCTGAGACTCGTGAAGAGGGTGGTGAAGGACCGCTGATGGACGGGTTGGTCCAGGCGGTCAAAAAGATGATCGCGCGCGGTAAAGAGCGCGGTTATGTCACCTATGATGAGTTGAATTCGGCTCTGCCGCAAGACCAGTCGTCCTCGGAGCAAATCGAGGACACGATGGCGATGCTGTCGGAGATGGGCATCAACGTCATCGAGAGCGAAGAAGGCGGGGAAGACACGACCCCCGAGCCGCCGGTCGAAGGCGAAGGCCGGACATCGGGCAATCTGGACGACGACGATATCGGTCGAACCGACGATCCGGTGCGGATGTATCTGCGCGAGATGGGGTCGGTCGAGCTGCTGTCGCGCGAGGGCGAAATTGCCATCGCCAAGCGTATCGAGGCCGGGCGCGAAATGATGATCGGGGCGATTTGTGAATCGCCCCTGACCATTCGCGCGATTATCGGCTGGCATGATGCTTTGGTCGAAGGCCAGATGTTGCTGCGAGACATCATCGACCTTGACGCCACCTACGGCACCAGCCCGTTCGGGCAGGTGGATGTGCCTCTGGATGTCGTGGAGCCGGTGGCTGAAGCCATGCCGTCGGCGCTGGTCGGCGGGCCGGCAGCGGGCGAAGGGGACACAGAAGGGGACGCTGAGGGGGAAGGCGAGGGCGAAACGGCGCCGGAACCTCCCGAGCCTCCTGAGCCTCCCGAGCCGGAAATCGATCTGGAAGGCGAGGCTGACCCCGACGGTGACGAGAACAGTCTCTCGCTGTCAGCCATGGAAGCGGCGCTGAAGCCCCAGGTGTTGGAGACGTTCGCAGCCATCGCCGCTACGTATGACAAACTGCATAAGATTCACCAAAGCCGTCTGACCGCCATCCAAAAAGGCGAAGATACCAGTCGTCAGTCGGACAAGAAATATGACCGGCTCAAAAATGAAATGATCGAGCTGGTCAATCAGGTGCGTTTGAATAATGGTCGGATTGAACAGCTCGTTGAACAGCTTTACAGCCTGAACCGTCGTTTGACCAGCCATGAAGGCAAGTTGCTGCGTTTGGCTACCGACTGCAAGATCAAGCGGGAAGACTTTCTGACCCATTATTATGGGTACGAGCTGGATCCGAATTGGTTGGAGCGGGTTCGCCAATTGCCGGCCAAGGGCTGGCAACGGATGTTCGAGAAGCATGGCGAAGAGGCCATCCGGTTGCGCGAAGGCATTGCCGGAATTGCCGAAGAGGTCCAGCTTCCCATCGGCGAATTCCGGCGGATCGTTTCCACCGTGCAGAAGGGGGAAAAGGAAGCCAGTCGTGCTAAGAAGGAAATGGTTGAGGCCAATTTGCGGTTGGTGATCTCCATTGCCAAAAAATACACCAACCGAGGTCTGCAATTCTTGGATTTGATCCAGGAAGGTAATATCGGCCTGATGAAGGCGGTGGATAAGTTCGAGTATCGGCGCGGCTATAAATTCTCGACCTACGCCACATGGTGGATTCGTCAGGCTATCACCCGCTCGATTGCCGATCAGGCCCGGACGATCCGCATTCCGGTTCACATGATCGAAACCATCAACAAGCTGGTGCGGACCAGCCGTCAGATGTTGCATGAAATCGGTCGCGAGCCCACCCCGGAAGAGTTGGCCGAACGGTTATTGATGCCGCTGGAAAAGGTTCGCAAAGTTCTGAAAATCGCCAAGGAGCCGATCAGCCTGGAGACCCCGATCGGTGACGAGGAGGATAGTCATCTTGGCGATTTCATTGAGGATAAGAACGCGGTGTTGCCCCTGGATGCGGCAATCCAGGCCAATCTCCGTGAGACCACCACGCGGGTTCTGGCCAGTTTGACGCCACGCGAGGAGCGGGTTTTGCGGATGCGCTTCGGCATCGGTATGAACACCGACCATACGCTGGAAGAGGTTGGGCAACAATTCTCGGTGACTCGCGAGCGGATTCGTCAGATCGAGGCGAAGGCGCTCCGCAAGCTCAAGCATCCCAGCCGTAGCCGCAAGCTGCGGAGTTTCCTGGATACTTGATTGAAGGCAGAGAGGCCGCCCCGCGCTCTCTGGAGGGGGCGTGGGGGGCCTTGCCGTCTGGTCAGATCAAACCAGCGGGTGGGCTTTGGCCAGGCGGTCGAAGGCCAGCAGGGTTTCCAGCAATGCCGGCAGATCCTTGAGTGCGATCATGTTGGGGCCGTCGCTCGGGGCCTGATCCGGGTCTGGATGGGTTTCCAGGAATAGGCCGGCAATCCCAATGGCTACGGCGGCACGGGCCAGCACCGGCACGAACTCTCGCTGTCCCCCCGAGCTGCCACCAAGGCCGCCCGGCTGTTGAACCGAATGGGTGGCGTCAAACACCACCGGGTAGCCGGTGGTGGCCAAAATCGGCAAGGCCCGCAAATCCGAGACCAACGTGTTATAACCGAAACTCACCCCGCGTTCGCACAGCAGGATATTGTCATTCCCAGCGGCGCTGAGTTTGGCGGCGACGTTTTTCATGTCCCAAGGGGCCAGAAATTGCCCCTTCTTGACATTAACCGGCTTGCCGGTTCGCGCGGCCGCCACCAGCAGGTCGGTTTGTCGGCATAGGAACGCCGGAATCTGGAGAATATCCACCGCTTCAGCAGCGGGGGCGCAGTGGCCGGGTTCGTGGACGTCGGTCAATACTGGGCAGCCGCGAATCGCCCGCACCTCGGCCAGAATCTCCAAGCCCTGGGCGAGGCCAACGCCTCGGCTGCTCCCGATGGAGGTTCGGTTGGCTTTATCGAAGGAGGATTTATAGACCAGCCCCAGGCCAAGACGCCCGGTGATCTCCACCAAGGCATGACTGACCTCCAGAGCATGCTGGCGGCTTTCCAGAACGCACGGGCCGGCAATCAGGGCCAGGGGGCGATCATTGGCAAAGGCGACAGAACCGACTGAGACGGTGCGTGCGTGGGACATGGTGCCTCGGTGTCTCCTGACAAGCGACGCCCGAGACCCCTGCCAACCGGTTTGAGGCCGGCGAGCCTAAAGAAACCCCTCACAAGAGGGGGTTCCTTCAACCCGTTGGTTTATACCAATCGGCTTTGTTCGATGGCGCCGCGAATGAAATCTTTGAACAACGGATGAGGGTCAAACGGGCGCGACTTCAGTTCCGGGTGAAATTGCACACCGATAAACCAGGGATGATTAGGAATTTCGATGATTTCCGGCAATTCCCCATCGGGCGACATGCCGGAGAAACGCAAACCGGCTTGCTCCAACTGGGTCTTGAGATTGACGTTCACCTCGTAGCGATGGCGATGGCGCTCGATGATGATGCGGTTTCCATAGATCGCATGGGCGCGGCTGCCTTCGATTAAGCTCGCGGGGTACGCGCCCAGACGCATGGTTCCACCCAGATCGCCGTTGGGGTGGCGCCGTTCCACCTCGTCGCCGCGCGACCACTCGCTCATCAATCCGATGACCGGATCATGGTTGCGTTGGAATTCGCTGGAGCCAGCGTTGGGCATATTGGCCAAATTTCGTGCGGCTTCAATGACCGCCATTTGCATGCCAAAGCAGATGCCGAAATACGGAATCCGACGCTCGCGGGCAAATTGCGCCGCCTTGATCATACCTTCGGTGCCGCGCTCGCCAAACCCGCCCGGCACCAGGATGCCGTGAACATCTTCCAGGCGGTGAATGGTGTCGTCCGACTCGAAAATCTCGGCTTCCAGCCAAATGATGCGCGCCCGGACATTGTTGGCGATGGCGCCGTGAGCCAAAGCCTCGACCAAGGATTTATAGCTATCCTTGAAAGCGGTGTATTTGCCGACGATGGCGATGGTGACTTCGCCTTCGGGAAACCGCACCCGCCGCACCACGTCCCGCCAGCGATCCAGGACCGGATCTTGGTCGGCAGGCAAGCCGAAATAGCGGAGAACCTGCCGGTCGAACCCCTGCTCGTGATAGCTGATCGGCACTTGGTAAATCGTATCAACATCCAGGGCGGTGATCACCCGCTCCTCCCGGATATTGCAAAACAGAGCAATTTTGCGTCGCTCGGCTTCAGGAATGGGCCGATCTGCCCGACACAAAAGAATCGACGGCTGAATCCCCACCGACAGCAGTTCTTTGACCGAGTGCTGAGTCGGCTTAGTCTTCAACTCTCCGGCGGTTGGGATATAGGGCAACAGAGTCAGGTGAATGAACACCGCCCGCTCGGGGCCGATTTCATTGCCGAACTGGCGGATCGCCTCCAGGAACGGCAGCCCTTCAATATCGCCAACCGTGCCGCCGATTTCGCATAATACGAAATCTTCGCCCTTGAGGTCGCCGCCGATGAACTCTTTAATTTCGTCGGTGATATGGGGGATGACCTGAACGGTGGCGCCCAAATAGTCGCCCCGCCGTTCCTTGGCGATCACCTGGGAGTAGATGCGTCCGGTGGTGATGTTATCACTCCGCCGGGCCGAAACGCCGGTAAACCGCTCGTAATGTCCCAGATCGAGATCGGTTTCCGCCCCATCGTCGGTGACGAACACCTCGCCGTGCTGATACGGGCTCATGGTGCCGGGATCGACATTCAGATAGGGATCAAGCTTGCGCAAGCGCACAGAATATCCCCGCGCCTGAAGCAGCGCCGCCAGCGCCGCTGACGCCAACCCCTTGCCCAGCGATGAAACCACACCGCCGGTAATGAAAATATACCGAGTCATAGGCAGCCGCGTTTGTTTGATCGCCGCCGGCCTGTGACCGGCAGCCCCACTTTCACCCCAGGTATCGAATCCACCCCCAACCCGACAGTGTTATCGGGCCGAGAGTCCCCGGTCATTGGCCGACCGGGGCCGAGGGCGCCGAGGGCGCAGGCGGCGCGGTTGGCGCTTCGGGAGCCGGGACACTTGAGGCTGGTGCCGCCGGTGTTGCGGGCGCCGCCGGCTGTTCGGTCGGAGTCGTCTGAATCAACGAAACCGGCGCATTGTGTTTGCCAGCCATGATTGCCAGCACAATGCTGGTCAGCATAAAACAACCAGCGAGAATAGCCGTGGTTCGGGTCAACAGATTGGCCGTACCGCGCGCGGTCATCATTCCGCCGCCACCGCCACTGCCGCCAATACCGAGGCCGCCGCCTTCTGACCGCTGGATCAGGATGACGCCAACCAGCGACACCGCCAGCAGCAGATGAATGACCAGCACCACCGTTTCCATGGATCGCCCTTAACGCTTCGACAGGTCACCCATAGCGACCATCGTTTGTAAGCACACGACCCCCCGCGACCACTTTCGAGACCGCAGGGGTGACGCGGTTGTTCTAATCAATCCCAGCTCCGGACGCTAGGGGCAACTCGTCACGATCCCCCAGAATTCGTCAGCCTTGAGGCTGGCGCCTCCAACCAGCGCCCCATCAACGTCTGGAACCGCCATCAATTCGCGGGCATTGGAGGGCTTAACCGATCCGCCGTACAGGATCCGCACGGCAGCGCCACTGTCCAACCGGCGTACCAACGTCTCCCGGATCAGAGCGTGAATCTGGGCGACGTCGGCGGGAGTGGCGGTACGGCCCGTGCCGATCGCCCAAACCGGCTCGTAAGCGATGACGGTGTTGGTGGCGGTGGCGCTGGCGGGAATCGATCCGGCCAATTGCCGCTCGACCACCGTTCCGGCCTCGCCCCGATCCCGCTCGGCGTCGGTTTCGCCGACGCAAATGATCGCCACCAACCCGGCGGCATGGGCGGCGGCGGCTTTGGTGGCGATCAGGGCGTCGGTTTCGCCGTGATTTTGGCGCCGTTCAGAATGGCCGACGATGACATAACCGCATCCGGCCTCGGCCAGCATGGCGGCGCTGATGTCGCCGGTATGGGCGCCGCTGACCTGGGGGTGGCAGTCCTGGCCACCCACGGCCAAGCCGGTTCCTGCCACCGCCTCAGTGACGGGCCAAATCAAGGTGGCTGGCGGGCAGACCAGCAGGTCGACCGGGATGGGGCCGGCTGAGGCCAGCCGTTCGGCCACAGCCCGCGCCAATACCACCCCCTCGGTCTTCAGCCCGTTCATCTTCCAATTGCCTGCAATCAACTTCCGACCCATGGCCATGATTGCCTTCTCCCGTTTCGATGGCCCCATGAGGGACCGGATAAAATTGGGTGGTCGCGATTAATCGCGATCGCTGACGCCAGCATCTTCGAACGTTGCCATGCCCGACAGGCAGGCCACCGCCGAGCGGAGAATCGGGATGGCCAATGCCGCCCCCGAACCTTCCCCCAGGCGCATATTGAAGTCGAGCAAAGGCTTTTTGCCGATGCATTCCAAAAGCCGGGCGTGCCCCGGTTCCACCGAATGATGGCCGACCACGCAGTGATCGAGCAGACTCGGGTTCACTTTGTATAAGACTGCGGCGGCGGCGGTGCAGGTGAAACCATCGAGGACCACGGGTGTTCGCGCCAATCGGGCCGCCAGCACGGCGCCGACGATCGCGGCCAGTTCCAGGCCGCCGAGTCGCCGCAGGGCCTCCAGGGGATTGCCGGCGGCCTCGGGGTTGGCGGCAAGTCCAGCTTCAACCGCCGCAACCTTCCGGGCCAGCCCCGCCTGATCGACGCCGGTTCCGCGACCGACCCAATCGGCGGCTTCGCCCCCAAACAGGGCCAGACACAGCGCCGAGCCGGACGTCGTGTTCCCAATCCCCATTTCACCCAGGCAGAGCAGGTGAAGATTGGCGTCCACTGCCATCATGCCATAGGCCATGGCGCGGCAACACTCCTCTTCCTCCATGGCGGGGCCGGTGGTGAAATCGCGGGTCGGGTGGTCCAGGTCCAGTTCATAGACCCGCAATTCGGCATCGACCACGCCGCACAACTGATTAACCGCCGCGCCGCCGCTTTGGAAATTGGCCACCATCTGCTTGGTGACGGCGGTCGGGAAAGCTGAAACGCCTTGGGCTGTGACCCCGTGGTTGCCAGCGAAAACCGCCACCCGCGACCGCCGCAATTCGGGAATGGCGCGCCCCTGCCAAGTGGCCATCCAGGTCGCCAGCTCTTCCAGCCGGCCCAACGAGCCCTGAGGCTTGGTCAAACGGTCCTGACGGGCGCGGGCCGAGGCGGCGGCTTCCTGATCGGGGCCGGGCAGGGCGGCCAACAGGCTATGAATCTCCGTGAAGCTGGGAAGGGTGTTTTGCTCGGACATGACGGGCAGAGCCTCGGCTGATGATCGTGGAACCAGATTGGCGCGCACCATGGCAGGAACCGGGCGCGGCGTCAAAAACCGAAGTCATCAAAAATGCCGCGATCCTGTCGATCGGGATCGCCTCTTTACACACGAGCCAAAGTCGGGTGGTATCGCCTCCAATCGAGGCGCAGAGGAAAAAGGGGCGGGAACATGGGCCGATATCTGGTCACTGGTGGATGTGGTTTCATCGGCGCGCATCTGGTGGAACATCTGCTGGAGACAGGGCACGAAGTGACGGTGCTGGATGATTTGTCTTCGGGGCAGGCCGACCGGATTCCGGCAGCGGCGGCCTTGATTTATGGGGATGTCGCCGATCCGTCCGTCGTGGCCGAAGCCATGGTTGGGCAGGAGGGATGCTTTCACCTAGCGGCGATCGCTTCGGCGGAACGTTCGCGGGAGGAATGGGCACACACTCACCGGGTCAATGTCGGCGGGACCGTGGCGGTGTTCGATGCCGCCCGGCAGGCGGCGGATGGTCGCCCGATCCCGGTGGTTTATGCTTCGTCGGCGGCGGTTTATGGCGATAATCCAGCGGTACCGTTGGCCGAAGACGCGGCGGTTCAGCCGCTCACTGCCTATTGCGTCGATAAACTAGCCTGTGAATACTATGCCCGGATCGCGGATCGGGTCCACGGCGTGCCGGTCACCGGCTTTCGGTTATTCAATGTCTATGGGGCGGGCCAGCATCCGGCTTCGCCTTATTCCGGAGTGATTTCGCTGTTTGCCGATCGGATCGCCCGAGGTGAGCCGATCACCCTGTTTGGTGACGGCAATCTGGAGCGCGACTTCGTTTATGTGGGCGATGTCATCCAATATCTGACGGCGGCAATGGATCGTCCGGGAGCTGGGGCGCCGATCTTTAACATCTGTACCGGCCAGGCCACCTCGGTCGATCACTTGGCTCGGCTGCTCGGGGAGCTGTTGGGCCGGGATCCTGTGATCGAACGGGGCGAGGCCGTTGCCGATGGGGATATTCGCGTTTCGGTGGGCGATCCTCGGCGTTTGATGCGGGAATTCGGCTTTGCCTGCGATACCAGTCTGCGTGATGGACTGATCAAGACTCTGAAACACTTGGGTTGGTGATCCCGGCGAGCCAAACAATGATCATCGTCGGTCCTCGGGCCGCGACGGCGGCCCCGCGTGCTCGTGCGTGCGAGGGCAAGGGCGCGGATGCGCCTGGGCGATTCAACCTTCGTCATCCTCTGGGTGGCGGAGGCTGATGAGCCATGACAGCACCGCCAGTCCTGGCAGGCACAGCCCGGTTGAAAACAGGAAATACAGCGTCCATCCCAGGTGTTGGGCGTACCAACCGCTGAATGCCGCCAGGACATCTCGGGCAAACGCCGCCAGCGAGGTCAGTAGGGCATATTGAGTGGCGGTGTAGGCCACGGAGCATAGGCTGGACAGGTAGGCGACAAAGGCCGCTGTGGCCATCCCACCGCAGACATTTTCGACGGCCACCGTGATCATGAGCGCGCCGACATCGTGACCGATCAACGACAGCAGAGAGAAGCAGAGGTTCGACACCATCTGAAGCGCGCCGGTGATCAGCAGTCCCCGGACGATGCCAAATCGCCCGACCAGAACACCACCGAACAAGCCGCCGCCGATGGTTGCCACCAGCCCAAACACCTTGGTCACGTTGGCGATTTCACCTTTGGTGAATCCCAGTTCCAGGTAAAAGGGCATGGCCATAACCCCGGCGAACACCTCTCCCAGCTTGAACAGCAGGATGAACAGCAGCACCATTTGCCAAGCCGGGCGGCGCATGAAATCGCGAAACGGCACCACCACCGCACCATAAAGCCACGCTGCCAGCGAGGTATCCGGGCCTGCGGCCACCTGGGCATCGGCGGTCTCTTGCGTCAGAGCGGCGGTCCTATCGGGTTCCGGAGCGGCTAGTACTGTGGCCATGCCCACCAGCACCAACCCGGCCATGACTCCATAGACGTCGGACCAGGGGAGGATCGCGGCGAGATGGAGGGCGCCGGCTCCTGATGCCAGCATGCCGAAGCGGTAGCCCAAGACATAGGTTGCGGCTCCGGCTCCGAACTGGGGACGGTCCAGGGATTCCACGCGGTAGGCGTCCACCACGATATCCTGGCTGGCCGAGCACAGCGCCACCAGTATCGCCATCAAGCCAGTGGACCAGGGGTCTTGGCTTGGATCGGCTCCCGCCAGTCCCAGCAGCGCCAGCAAGAGCGTCGACTGGCACAAGAGCGCCCATCCGCGCCGTCGTCCAAAGTGGCCCGTCAAGAGGGGGAGGGACAGCCGGTCGACCAGCGGCGCCCATAGGAATTTCAGGGTATAGGGCAGGCTGACCAGAGCAAAAAGGCCGATGTCGGTTATAGTCAGTCCGGCATCATACAGGCGGGCCGCCATGGTGGCGCCAACCAGGGCCAACGGCAGGCCGCTGGAAAAACCCAGCAGCAGGATGGTCAGCATCCGGCGGTCCCAATAGACCGCGAGGGCAGGAAAAAGCATGGGCAGGGGAGACCGGGTGCAGAGCTTCGGGGCCCCGACTATAGAGCCTCACTGTCCAGCAAGCGACGACGAAGCCAATGGTCAAGGGATAGCCGACCAGGGCCTCGGGCGATCACCACCAGCAGCAGGGCCATCCACAGGAAATGCTCTAAACTATTATAGGCGGCATTGGTGGCGCCCAGAGAGAATTGGATCACCAGGGCTTGGGCCAGCAATGGCAGGGCCGCCAGCCGCGACCCCAGCCCGAACAGGAGCAGCGTCGAACAGATCAGCTCATCGGCGGCGGCCATGGCGGCGGCGACGGCGTAAGGCAGCAACGGCACCGCGTATTCGAAATGGAAAAGCTGAAGCGTGCCGTTCCAGTCGGCAACTTTGACCATCCCAGCATAAAAGAACACCCGGAACAGTACGGCCCGCACCGCCAGATCGGCGAGGGGGGCAACCCAGGCCTCAAGGCCATTGAGGACACATCGGGCCACCGGAACCAACCGAATCAGCAAGGCATACATGGGTGCGTCCTTCCTATTATGATCCTTGGCCCAATATCGGCGAGCCTGCGTGCGGGGTTTACCCCCTTGCTCCCTGATCAGGGCTTGGCCCTGGACCCACCCAAAGGCCGGGAGCCTTTGGAAGCCGGGACTCTCTCACGCCCATCCGCAAAAACGGCCCCGTTCAAGATGGTCGGCTAACGCCGCCTGAAGATCAAATTCGGGTTCGACGTCATAGGCACTGGCCGCCGCTGCTGCCAGTGTGTTTCCGTTGGCGATGGCCGTGATCAAAGCTGCGTCGCCTGGACTGAGCCGGGTCATGGTCACCTCCAGGTCAGGCCGCAGCACCAGCACCGCTTCGCCTCCTGATGTCACATCGACCGGGGAAACGGGCTCTTGCTGATGGGCCTGCCACAGCAAGAGCACCGGCCAGGATGAACAAACCAGCCGTAGCGACGGGTGCAGGCGAAACACCAGCTCAGGGTAGAGTGAAGCCGGGTATTCGGCCAAACGGGCGGGATTTAGTGGCGTTTGATCCGCCGCGAAACAAGCCTCCACCCGCGCCCATTCCAGTCGCGCGACAGAGGGCAGGTAAGGCAAGCCGGAGGCTGGTGGAAAGCTGTCGAGAAAGTCGGCAAACTTGGCCCCATACACCGCCAGATGCGGAACCGACGGTGGGTGACGGGCCACGAAGGCTTGGGCGGTCATTTGGAAAAACGGCGTCCCAACCAACCGGCACACCACTGGGAACGCGGATTCCAGGGCCGCACCCAACAGACCAAAGACATTGTTGACGTGAATCGCAAAGCGCCGCTCGGCGGGGATGCGGTCAGAGATCAGGGCGTCAAGGGGCGCTCCTCCGCCAGCTAGCAGTGCTTGCGCGAATGTCGCCTGAAGCTCATGGAACATGGCGATCCCCCTCTGTTTTTTTGGCTCCGACCTCTGTCCTCGCCAGCCAAACATCCGCACGACGGGCTTCGTCCAGCAGGGTTTCCAAGGGTGGTATCCGCGTATCCCACTCGATCAGCGTTGGTACGGGGCCCAACCTGTCGATGGCGGCGGCGTAAAGCTGCCAGACTTCGGGAGCAACCGGCGCGCCATGGTCGTCCACCAGCAACCGCTCGCCCTCGACATCCAATACGGCGTGGCCAGCCAGATGGATCTCCTGAACCGTCAATTTTGGAATGTTTGCGAGGTAATCAAAAGGATCGAAGTCGTGATTGACCGCACTGACCTGGATATTGTTGACATCCAGCAGCAAACCGCAGCCGGTGCGGGCGACCAGTTCGGCGAGGAACAGGGGTTCAGGAATCGTCGAGGCGGCGAAACGAAGGTAGGTGGAGGGATTTTCCATCAAAATCTGCCGCTTCAATCGGGTTTGAACCTGATCGACCGTGCGGCAGACCAACGCCAGGGTCTCCTCTGTGTAGGGGATTGGCAACAGATCGTTGAAGTACACGCCACCATTGACGCTCCAGGCCAAATGCTCCGAGACCAGTTCTGGTTGGAAGCGATCCACCAACCGGGCCACCCGGTCCAGATGATCGGAGTCCACGCCCGCCGCCGAGCCCATGGATAGGCCGACGCCATGAAGGCTCAAGGGTCGATCGCGGCGAATCTGCTCCAAGGCCGCCAGGCGCGGCCCCCCGGCGGCTAAATAATTTTCGATGTGAACCTCGACCCAGGCCACCGGCGGCGGTATCGCCGCCGTCATCTGGGAGATGTGGGGGGTGCGCAACCCAATGCCCGCGCGAGCGGGAATCCGACCGGGGCTGGTGCCGAGGCTCACGGCGATCCGCTTTCAGTTAGAGCGTTGATCAGGAAAAAAGGCAGGGGATCAGTGGGCGATGGTGCCTGTTCCCTCGAAAGCCTGTTCTTTACCGCCCATGGTCGTACAGGTTCCGGCTGGGACCAATTTCCAATCCTGGCCGCTGTAGTTCAGAGTCGATTCGCCGGCACAGCTATGATTGGCGGCGGCGCTGGCGCATCCATTCTCGCCGGCCTTGGCGACGCCGTAGCATCGGGCCTGTTTGGTCTCGTCGGCACTGGCCACAGGCGCGAATGATACCATGGCGACGGCGCCAGCCAGGGCTGCGGCAACCGAAAGGGTGGTCTTCTTGGTGTTTGACATCAAAGGGTTCCCCGAGAACGATTTCGGTTTGCCGGAGTCGCTGTGAAAGACTCCGGAGGCGGGTGTCCGCAGGGAGAAAGATTGGCGTAAATCGTTAAAAACAACACTCACAGAGGTAAAAAAATGGCCCCGCCCTGGGTTCCGGTGAGGGCAAAGAGCCGGGCATGTGGCCATGCCCGGCTCTCACTTTAATCGGTCTTGGAAATCACAATCGGCGATGCCAACGATTACGAGGCGTTGCTCAAATCGTAAACCTTGGAGTAAGCGGTATTAACACCGCTTCCAGTGGCTTGCTCAATCGCAACATATTGATTCCCATTCACGGTAAATGTTTGTGAATGTTGTTGATAGTCCCAATCGTCCATAGTGTTATACGCTGTCGGCCCATCCTGGGCAGTCCCAATTTTATTGGTCCCGATCAGTGGATTCGAGAATCCAAATCCAATGGTTCCACCATTTGTATTGTATTGAAGCCATCCAGAAACGCCAGCGATGGACATATCTTTGTCCGAAAAAATAATAACATTGGCCGTAGTGTGAGCGGGAATCGTCTCCGGAATCGAACTCGAGGGATCGAGCTTCCCAGAGTCAAAGTTAATGGTCGGATTATCCATCAGGTAATTTGTATTATTTGTAATCGTCAGCATAACGACGTGAGACATTGGTCATCTCCTTGAGTCTTATGTCATCCTTTATCCATGCGAGCCTATTCTCATTGGGTTTCGCAAGGGGCAGGAAGCAGATAAATAGATAGCATGCGAACTTATTTCCTTTCAATTAAAGAATTTAAAAAATTAATGTATATCTATCTTTTGAGGAGGTTAGCTATATATAATCATACATATGTATCATATATAGGCATGGTACTTATTAACATAGTCATGCAGATGTATTTAATTCTATGATTACTGTTTCAATGATGAGCCTTTAGGGAGAAACCCACGAATGACGGTTACGTCACCGGCTTCATGCCTTCGTCATGGCAACGGCACGGTGCCGGTATCAGGGCCGCGACTCTGGCTCCGCGTGCCCGGCGTTTGAGGGTAGCCTTGGAAAAATTATTGGAAATAATTATAAATTATGGGCTCCTCACATTTGCTATAAATTTCTCAACGTCATTATGTAATATAATGGAATTGTGATTAAGATTCTTTGCATAATTAAATGTTTGGATGGCCATTGCGCCTGTTGTTTTGGCGGAGTCTGTCACTTTTTCAATGTGTTTTGAGATACAACTTGTTCTATTTGATACTTCTTGTACATTTTTTAATATTTCATTAGTTGCTGTGCTTTGATCATCAATTAAAGTAGCGATGGCGGTTGTTATATCGCTCATACGAATAATAATATCTGTAATTGACTTGATAGAATTAACCGCCGTTAATGATATTTGCTGCATTTGCGCTATCTGAATTTGAATATCTTTAGTTGCTTTAGCTGTTTGGTTCGCGAGAATTTTAACTTCCGAAGCGACAATGGCAAATCCCTTTCCAGTAGCGCCAGAGCGAGCAGCTTCAATTGTTGCATTTAAGGCAAGTAAGTCCGTCTGGCTTGCAATTTTATGAATTATTTGCACAATATCTCCAATTTTTTGAGCTGCATTAGATAAATTGGTAACAGTCATATTTGTATTATGTGCTTCTTGAACAGCAGTATGGGAAATTTTTTCTGATTCTTTTATTTTTTTATCAATTTCAAAAACAGATACTGTTAATTCTTTTGCAGCTTCCGCCACACTTTTGATATTATTTGATACATCTATAGATGCTTCGCCAACAGAAATGATTTGATGGCTCGTTTCGTCAGCCGTTAATGATAATTCTTGTGCTTCTTTTTTTAATTCATCCCCAGCAATAGTTAAATTATTAACAACTATTGCTATAGATTTATTAAATTCATGGATCAGCATATTAACATGTTGAGATCGCTGTTGGCGAGCGACATCTTCGGCATGTTGTTGCTCACTTAATTGCTTTTCCCTGATCATATGATCCTTGAAAATCAAGACGGCTCTGGCCATTCGCCCGATTTCATCCTGATGGTTAATCGCTGGAATAGCAATATCATGGTCATTATCTGCTAGACGTAGCATTGCATTTTCGATGCTATGTATCGGAGACAGTAAGCCTCTAATCAAAAACGCAATAATCAGCCCCAATACGATGGCTGAAAGAGTCATGAATATTACAATATGATGAACGACAATTGTTGTAAGATTAAGAAAATCCGCTTGCTTAATACCAGTAAAAAGAATTCCAATAACATCTCCAGATGAATTTAAAATAGGATCATAAGCAGTGAAATATGGTTCTCCAAAAATGTCAGCTTCGCCTCGAAATGCTCGATGATTTAGGAAAATTGAATCATAAACTGGTCCTTGAGCGAGTTTAGTACCAATGGCTCTTGTGCCATCAGGCTTCTTTATGTTGGTTGTGACGCGTGTATCGCCCATGAATATCGTGGCGACACCGCCGACAAGGTCTTGAATTCGATCAACAACTTCATAGTTTTCATTAATCTGGTAGGTACCAGCGTAAAGTTGACTGTTTATAACCTTGAAATCCGCTCCTTTTTGACGTAAAATTTCCCATGATACGGCTATATTACTTTGCTGTCGTTTGAACGCATTGTCTCGCATTGCGTTATCAATGCTCCTAAATACAAAAAAGTCGAGAAAAATTCCGAGAATCGTAATGCCGATAAAGGCTACGGCGGCAACGCGAAATGATATGGGAAGAGAGTAAAGTTGTTTTTTCATTGTTAGCTTTCGAAGGGGTTTTGTTAACTGTTGGTGCATTTACTAAGCGATAAGCTAGCCGAATGGCAATCGCATGATACTTGATAGATATCATTAACTGCAATGAGTACTATAGAGGATTATTACGATGATGGCGAGTTGTTGATCTAACTATCATTCTGAGGACGTCGCTGCCTGTTGCGGCTATCGCCGGCGCAATGGTTCCACGGCTCTCTCAGAATCTCGGACCACTGTTGCGTTGCCGTGGCCTTGATCCTGCGGCTTTGTCTCCCACTCTTTCATACCGATACCTCCGTGCGCTTGGGTTTTTGCGCGCATGGATGCGGGCAGGGGGGGCAGCCCGCGAAGGGCTGGCTCTGTGTCATGTCACGGCTCGCTGGTACCTGTGGCTGCGTCTACGAGATCGATCTGGCATCTTGGCGCGTAACCGGGTATAGCCAGCTTTTTCGTAAGGTCTGATCGGTGAGATCAGGTCAGGCCGGACAATAGAAAGAGATGCGGTCATGGTTGAGGGATGGAGTCGCGAAAGTTGGCGGTCCAAGCCGATCTGTCAGGTGCCCCGGTACCGGGACGAAGCGTTGCTGACAGAGACAACCGCTCATTTGGGGCGGTTGCCGCCCTTGGTGTTTGCCGGTGAGGTTCGGCGACTCAAGGATCAATTGGCGCTGGCGTCCGAAGGGAAGGCATTCGTGCTTCAGGGCGGCGATTGCGCCGAGAGTTTCGCCGACTTTGCCACCGACTATATCCGCGATACCTTCCGGGTTCTGCTTCAGATGGCGGCGGTGCTGGCGTTCGGCTGCGGTGTGCCGGTGATTCGGATCGGTCGCATGGCTGGGCAATTCGCCAAGCCGCGCTCTTCGGATATCGAAGAGATCGACGGCGTGAAGCTGCCCTCTTATCGCGGCGATATGATCAACGGAATGGAGTTCACCGAAGAGGCGCGGGAGCCTGACCCCGTGCGCATGATCAAGGCATATTACCAATCGGCGGTGACCCTGAATCTGTTGCGCGCCTTTTCTCAGGGGGGGTACGCTGATCTCAATCGGGTTCATGAATGGACCCTAAAGTTTGTCGATAAACAGCCCCCCGCCGAGCGGTTCCGGGAGCTGGCCGACC
Organism: uncultured Rhodospirillales bacterium; assembly: GCA_903920145.1. Taxonomy (GTDB): domain Bacteria; phylum Pseudomonadota; class Alphaproteobacteria; order Azospirillales; family Azospirillaceae; genus BOG-933. Next base: position 11,101 of record CAIXKV010000149.1, on the reverse strand, counting down.
GGCTGACCGAATCCCTAGAGTTCATGGCGGCCTGCGGCATCACCAGCACCACCACCCCACAGATTCGTGAGATCGAGTTCTTCACGTCCCACGAGGCGTTGTTGCTGCCTTATGAGGAGGCCTTGACTCGCCGCGACAGCACCACCGAGGGCCAGCCCTGGACCGCCACTTCGGCCCATATGCTCTGGATTGGAGACCGCACGCGCCAACTCGATGGCGCTCATGTGGAATTTCTGCGCGGAGTGCCCAATCCCATCGGCATGAAATGCGGGCCCAGCCTGGCTGCCGATGATTTGTTGCGGCTGATTGATCGTCTCAATCCCAGGAATGAGCCCGGTCGACTGACGCTGATCGCCCGCATGGGACATGACAAGGTTGCAGAAAAACTACCGCCGTTGGTGCGGGCGGTCAAAGCCGCCGGGCGGTCGGTGGTTTGGTTGAGTGATCCCATGCACGGAAATACAGTCAAGGCCGCTTCGGGGGTCAAGACTCGGCCTTTCGAGTCGATCGCGAAGGAACTGCAAGGGTTCTTCAAGGTGTGCCGGGACGAAGGCGCTCATGCTGGCGGTGTTCATTTTGAGATGACAGGGCGCGACGTCACCGAATGTACCGGCGGTGCGGATAATGTGACCGACGTTGATCTGTTATCCGAGGACTATGACACCGCCTGCGATCCTCGTCTGAATGCCAACCAATCCTTGGAACTGGCGTTTCTGATGGCCGAGGAGTTGCGGGCCGAGAAGCAGAAGCGCCGGGATGCCCGACGGGCGGCGGCAGCGGTTTAACCGGCGGGCCACCGGGCCACGACACGGATGCTCGTCCTTGGGCTGCGACTGGGGCGGGAGAACAGGAACGGAGGGGCGCGATGCGGACCATGTCTCCAGCGGTTGAAGGCCCGGTTGGCGATGCCATCTCCGACTGGACCGACGTTTACTTTAAACGAACCAAGGGTGTGATCGCTCGTTTTGGCGACTGTTCCGTCACATACGCGGTGTTTATGCGTCGGCCCGTGTTGTCGGCGCCGCGTCTGGCGGTCTCTTGGCTGGAATCGGTGGCGCGGGAGCGCGGATTTCCCATCGAGATTACGGTCAATCATCGCGAAGGGAAATGGGTCGGGTCTGGCGAGCCGATGTTGTATATCAGTGGCTCTTTTCATCATCTGGTGGAATTGGAAACCATTTTGCTGATGAAGTTGGGCCCGGCCTGCGTCGCCGCTTATAACGCTTACACCATGTGCTCGGATTTGCCCCGCGTGGCCTTTCTGGCTATGGATGCCCGTCATTGCGCCGGGGTCGAAATGGCCGAGATCATGGCCTATGCCGCCTCGGTAGGGTCAGAGCGGGCGCGGCGCAAGGTGGGGGCGGTGGGGTTCGTCGGCAACGCCACCGATGCCACCGCCCATTACTTCGGCGAAGCGGCAGGGCGAGGAACGATGCCTCATGCTCTGATTGGCTACGCCGGTTCGACGGTACGCGCTGCCGAAATGTTTCATGAAACCTTCCCCGAGCAATCCTTGACCGTGCTGGTGGATTATTTCGGCAAGGAAGTGGCCGACAGCATCGCGGTGGCCCAGCGGTTCCCGGAACTGGCGGCAACCGGGCGGTTGGCGGTGCGGATTGATACCGCCGGCAGTCGTTTTGTCGAGGGACTGGATCCCGCAGCCTCTTACGCCGCCTTGGAACGCCATGCTCCTGGTGCGGTGCGCGGTTATCGGGACGAAACCCAATTGCGCTACCTAATCGGTGCCGGGGTTTCGGCGGCAGCGGTGTTTCATGTCCGGGACGCGTTGGATCGCGCCGGTTTTCCCAAGGTGAAAATTGTTACCTCCAGCGGCTTCAGTCCCGCCAAGTGCCGGGTGATGGCCGAAGCCAACGCACCTATTGATATTATTGGGACCGGGTCTTTTCTGCCCGAAAACTGGACCGAGACCTACGCGACAGCCGACATTATCGAGTATGATGGCGTTAACCGGGTTAAGCTGGGGCGGGAGTTTTTGTTTCGCCGTCGGTGATCCGGGGTGGCGTAAAGAGGCTGTGCCTCTTTGCGAGTCAGGGCAGAGTCCTGCGAAAGCTGCCTATTGGGAGGGGCGAGCATGGCCGGCAACGGCAACCTTCCGGCGGGGCGATCGTCTCCAAACGAAATCGCGGCGTTTTTGCGCCAATTGGAAACGGTGCCACGCAAGGCTTCAGGGCGGCGCGGGCGTCTGATGTTCGCCATGGATGCTACCGCCAGCCGCCAGCCGACTTGGGATCAGGCTTGCCATCTCCAGGGCGAGATGTTTGACGCGGCGGCGGCATTGGGCGGGCTTGATGTCCAACTGGTGTTCTTTCGAGGCTATGGTGAATGCTTGGCCGCACCGTGGCTTGCCAGTGCCTCCGAGTTATCGCGGCGAATGACTGGAGTGACCTGCCTCGCTGGCAAAACCCAGTGGTGCCGGGTGTTGAGCCATGCCATCGCTGAAACCGGGCGTACCCGCGTCAATGCCCTGGTGGCGGTCGGTGACAGCATGGAAGAGAGCATGGACCCATTGGGCGATTTGGCTGGGCAGCTTGGGGTGCTCGGGGTGCCGGTCTTTTTGTTCCAGGAAGGCGACGATCCTGCAACCCGCGACGCCTTTCAACAGGTCGCCCGATTAAGCCGGGGGGCTTGGTGTCGTTTCGACGCCAGCAGCGCCCGGCAACTGAAAGACCTGCTGTCGGCGGTTGCGGTTTTTGCGGCGGGTGGGCCAGCGGCCTTGCAGACTTTTGGTCGAAAGCAGGGGGGAGCGGTGCGCTTGCTGACGGATCAAATGGCCCGACCTTAAAAGGAGAAACTCGAACCGTAGGGAGATCGCGTGCCTGAAGTTCTTTTTGGGCTGGTTCTGCTGGTGGGTTGCGTCATGATCGTTCGTGGCTTTCTGACAGCCGAGCCACGGGCTTTGGCGCGGATCGTGCGGTGGGTCGGGGTGACACTGGCGGTTGGTGTGGCGGCTCTGCTGGTGGTCAGTGGCCGCGAGGGGCTGTTGCTCAGTCTGGCCGCGATGGCGGCGCCGTTCGTGATGCGCTGGGGTGGGTGGCGTCGCCGCTTTGGTCTGGGGACCGCCGGGCCTGCACCCGGTCGCAGCTCCCAGGTTGAGACCCGGTTGTTGCGTATGACCCTCGACCATGACAGCGGCGGATTATCGGGCGTGGTCTTGGCGGGGCGCTTCGTCGGCCAGGGGCTCGATCGGTTGGATTTTGCCCAACTGTTGGCGCTGTTGGATGAAGCCCGCCAGATCGATCCTCCTTCGGTTCCGGTGTTGGAAGCGTGGCTCGATCGTCTGGATGCCGACTGGCGGCAGCGGGCCGAGGCGGCATCCGGTCGTAATGGTCGTGGTGACGAGAGCCATAGCGATGGGGGCCACGGCGACTCAATGACTCGAGAAGAAGCCTTGGCAATCCTGGGCTTGAAGCCCGGAGCCGATCCGGCGGCCATCAAAGAAGCGCATCGCAACCTGATGGCTAAAGTTCATCCGGATCATGGGGGCTCCACATGGCTTGCGGTCAAGCTTAACCAGGCGCGCGATCTGCTGTTGGGCTGAGTCTCCTGCGACCAAAGCCAAGGGCATGGATACGCTGTCCCGGCGTCTGAGGGCAGGCTTGGTGAGTCGACATCAAGGCCCGATAGTGTTTAGTGATGTTTGCAGGTGCCCACCGAACCATGGCGGCACTTATTATGGCCATCGGTCCAGGTCGCGCCACTCAGAATGGCGGAGTCCAGTTTGGCTCCGTCGAGGGCCGCGCCGCTGAGGTCGGCGTTGCGCAGATCGGCACCCGTCAGATCGGCATTACCAAGATTGGCATCCCGCAGATCAGCCCCGACCAGATCGGCGCCGGTTAATTTGGTTCCGCCCAGATCGGCGCCAGCGAGGTTGGCTCGTGCCATATGGGCCTGTTTCAGGTCGGCGCCAGCCAGATCCGCTTCGGTCAGATTGGCGCCAGCCAGAGCGGCACCGGCCAGGGCGGCGCCAGCCAGTTTCGCTCGCGCACAAGGAGCGAGATCTCGGATTTGACAGATGTTTTTGTTGGCTTTGGCGTCCGGGGTGGTCGTGGCCGGATGCGCGGCGTGGGGGGTTCCGGTTCCCTGATATCCTTGGGCCCCCTGGGGTTCAGCGGCAGCCGTTCCGGCGAAAAACAGAAAAACCATAACCATCGTGATGTGGCGCATGGCATCATTCCTTAACCAATCGTGACCGGGCCCACTTTAGCAGCCCTGGCCGCAAAGTGCTGATAGCTTTTGAAGGTGGGTAAAGTCCCTGCCGCCGCGATTGTGCGGGCCCGTGCGCCCTTGATTTCGCGCACACGGACACGCGGGGCCGCAGTCGCAAGCCCGAGGACCGGCAATGTGGTCTTGTTATGGATCGCCGGGATCATACGCCCGCCTTCATCGATAGCGATGGAGACGGGCGGAGCGTAACAACTGGCCAATGACTCTCGATCAGGAGATCTTTGGCCAGAATCGGTCGATAAGACGAAAGTTAGATATGACAAAAATCAGTCATTAACGGTCTGTTCGGCTTGTAAATCAACCGATCCTCATTCGACTACAGGCCGTTTTTATTTCGAAAATCGACATCATGTTTGATAATGTGCAAATTCAGCCATTGTTTAACATGAGAAGCTGTATTGCCCGTGATCGGGAATAATTTGGCTTCAAGAATGGTGACAAAGCTAGCCAAAGCTTGCTCGACATAGTTATGGTAGAGCTTATGATCTTCAATTCCAGCACAATCGGCATTAACCATGATAAGCTCTTCATGGCGACAGTGTAGTGAAAAGACTTCACGAATTGAAGTAAATACTGAAACAATACCTTTGAGATAATTGTCGCAGGTCGGCTCTGTGGTCATCATGATGTAAGCTTGATCGATGAGTCGGCGAAGCTCATCATGTTCTTTGGTTATATCGATCGAATCGATATTTACGGTGCCCGGTGCAACGCCAATTGTGTCCATTTTATTACCACCTCTTTTGGTTTATCTGTCGGAACAGATGCTGGCCCCTGGTCGATGGGGTCCGATCCGAGGGGATTAAATTCGGAACATCGGCTATGTTGTCAAGCATCGTCGGCTGGTGGTGGAGAAAGGGGGCGTTATGGCCGCGTTGATGAGAGGAGCAATCTTCCTGTTGGTGTTGCTGACGGGCATTGGCCTTGGGTTCGGGGGGCTGAGTCTGTTGGATCGGCTGGACTCGCCAGAACGCCCGACCAACGCGTCGGCGGCGTCGTCTGATCCGTCAACGCCCGCTTCCGTTCCCGGCAGTGCTTCGCAGAGCGATGGGGCCGCCACGGCATCCTCTCCCTCCGGTAACCAAGAAACTCCCGTGTTTGAAGTATTCACAAAGCATTTTGCAGGTTGGTTTGTTAGCACCGATTGTGTGAAGAACCCAAGATTAGAAAATGGGGTTGCCTTTGGTTCTGACTATCTTCTTCATTACACTAATCATGTTATCGCTCGTTTTGTCACGGGTGGGTATCATCATATTTCAAATGATACTATTGAATTTGCGACGGATGATGACGATTCTGAACTCTATACTATTGATCATGACACTATCTTCTTGAGTGGAATCAAGATCAATAAAATCGTGATTCAGTTCCCCGCGATCGATGCTGCAACAAAGTCTTCTCTGAAGATGAAGATTTGTGCTCCTTGGAATAAGGGCAAGCCGGAAGAAATGTTGCCGGCGGCTCCTTACAGTGATATCGACGGCTTACGGATGGCGATACAGGCGGGTGACGGTGAAGCGGCCATCGGTTTTCTTGCTCACGGAGCTTTCCTGCCTATCCGAGAATTGGAACCGTTGCTGACGAATTCGACGATTGCGGAGGCAACGAAAGTTAATATCAAAGATCAAAATCATACAAATGCTGATGCGGCGGCAACCGCCGATAAGAAATAGAGGGATGGGATGCCAAATCAGCCGCTTTTGATTGACCTCATCTTTGCTGAAGGATTAGCCCACCATCAGGCGGATCGCTTGTCTGAGGCTGAGGTGGTCTATCGAAAGATTTTGGCGCTAAAATCGGACCACCTCGATAGTCTGCATTTGTTGGGGGTGATTCTTCATCAGCGTGGCCAGTATGATGACGCTTTAGTTTTGATTCGTCAGGCACTTGCACTCAATGATCGATCCGGGATAATCCATCATAACCTTGCCGAAGTGCTGCGGGCGTGTGGACGTCTGGAAAACGCGGTTCATCACTACGAACGGGCGGTGGCTTTGCGGCCCGATTGGGCCGAAGCCCATAATCATCTGGGGGTTGGACTTCAGGAGTTGGGCCGGTGCGATCAGGCGATTGCATGCTACCGGCACGCGTTGGCCTTGGATGAGAAGGATCCTTCGGCTCACAATAATCTTGGCATGGCGCTCCAGGACCAAGGAGCCTTGGCTGAAGCCGAGACCTGTTATCGGCGGGCTTTGGGTTTTGCTCCGAATTTTGCTGACGCTGCGGGTAATCTGGCCAACCTGTTGCGTGAGCAAGGGCGACTCGAGGAGGCGGTGGAGCAGTATCGGCGGGTTTTGTCTCTTTGGCCCGATCGGGCCGATGTCCGCAGCAATCTGCTGTTCGCGCTTTTGTGCCAGCCAGGAGTGTCGTTGTCGGAATTGGCCGCCACCGCACGCGACTGGAACGCGCGCCATGCCAAGCAATCGCCGATCCTGTGGCCGGTTCCGTCAGGGGGGGGGAATGCCAGCCCGCCGCGATTGGGGTTCGTGTCGGGGGATTTTCGGCGTCATGCCGTCGGGTTTCTGGTGATTGAGACGCTGGAAGCACTGGCAGCGGCAGGGCAGGCGGTGGTGTGTTACGGCAACAGCCCGGTGTCGGATGCTCTGACGGATCGAGTGAAAGCCGTCACAACGTGGCGAACCATCCTGGGGCACAGCGACGAGGCGGTTGCCGAACAGATTCAGGCCGACGGCATCGATCTTTTGTTCGATTTGAGTGGCCATACCGCCCTGAATCGCTTGCCGCTGTTTTCCCGCAAGCCCGCGCCGCTTCAAATCTCCTGGGTCGGCTACCCTGGAACCACCGGCCTGACGGCCATGGACTATCTTTTGGTGGATCGCCATCAGGTGCCAGAGGCCGCAGAAGCGTGGTATCAGGAGCGGCTGGTTCGTTTGCCCCATAGCTATGTGTGTTGGGCGCCCCCTGCCGAAGCTCCGCCCATCACGGCGCTGCCCGCCGGCGAAACCGGCCCGATCACCTTCGGTTCTTTTAATTTTTTAAGCAAAATCAATTCCCAAGTGCTTGCTTGTTGGGGCCGGATTCTTCAGCAGTGTCCCGAATCGCGATTGCTGCTCAAGGCGGTCGGCCTTGCCTGTCCTGTGACTCGCAACCGATGCCGGGCAGCGTTCGCCGAGTTTGGCATTGCGCCCAAGCGCTTGATCTTTGCGGGCGGAACCTCTCGGGCCGACCATTTGGCGGCCATCGGTAGTGTGGATATCGCCCTGGATTCCTTCCCCTATAGTGGCGGCCTGACCACTCTGGAAACCCTGTGGATGGGGGTGCCGGTGATAACCTGCCCCGGCGAGACCCTGGCGAGCCGTCATGCCTTTGGCTATCTCACAACACTGGGATTGGATCAGGCGATTGCCGCTGATCTGGAAGCGTATGAGCAGCGAGCCGTCGCATGGGCTGGCGATCGCGAAGCTTTGGCGGCGGTTCGGGCCGGTCTTCGCGCTCGGATGCTGGCTTCGCCCCTGTGCGACGCCCCAGGATTTGCCCAGGACTTCGCCACCGCTTGCCGGCTGATTTGGAGCCGCTTTCGCGCGGGCGAGCCGCCGGCTTCAATCCAGGTGTCAGCGACACCCATGAACAACAAAACTTAGGGAGACAAGAGTAAGAGAATTTGGAGGCACGGGGCGGAATCGAACCGCCGTACGCGGATTTGCAGTCCGCTGCATCACCACTCTGCCACCGCGCCTTCCGGGAGACATGGCTCAAACACCACCCACCGTCCGGCCCAAGCTGTGGTGAAGACCGGAGGCGCCCTTATAGCTCTGGGACGGTAGCTCGTCAATGGGGTTGCGTGAATTTTCTGTCACAAAATGTTGCCGGCTGTTATTTTTGGACTCCTCCTTAAAGCATTCGGATACTGACGGAGGCTCTGTGGGAAATTTGTGTCAGGCCGCCCGATGACGGCTTCGATTTTATCGAGCCGCTCGGTCTGATCGGATCAGATGCCGCATGGCCGGTCTGCATGCCGTCTTCGACCGTGACGTTTACGTCAAACTCGCCTGAGGTGCACGATCTACGCTTCGTCGGCGAAATCTCAACGAAGAGTTCTTGTCGGCCCCTGAAAAACGACGATCCGTTGCCCCGGCATTTTCGAGTCCATCCCAGGGGCGGAGCGATGACAAGGTCTTCGCGAACGCTCAGAAGAGGGTTACGCCTTCGCAAGGCTCCCCCTAGCCAAATGCGATAGCCCCGCTCTGCTTATGGCATTGTCTTCCCTAGCCGTGATGGCTATAAGACCTCGAGGGTTCGCGACATGGGGCCGAAATTGGCTTGCCCCGGCTGCTGCCCAAAATCGGTTCAACGAAGCAATGCGGTCGCCATGTCCAATTTCGCTCCCGCTCGGGTCAACATGGTGGAAGGGCAGATTCGCCCAAACCATGTCACCGACCCGGCCTTGATTGTTGCCCTAGAGAGTGTCCCCCGCGAGCTGTTTGTTCCTAAGGCGGTGGAAGGCGTCGCGTATGTCGACGAAGAGATTTCTTTAGGATACGGGCGCTCGTTGCTGGAGCCCATGGTTCTGGCGCGTTTGTTCCAGGCCGCCGAAATCAAGCCGCAGGACACGGTGCTTGATGTCGGGTGCGCGTCCGGCTACTCGACCGCCGTTTTGGCTCGCTTGGCCAAGGCCGTTGTTGCTGTTGAGTCCCAGGCAGAACTGGTGGCGCTGGCCTCCAAGACTCTGGCAGAGGTTCGGGCCGACGCTTTGGTGATCGAGGGCGTGTTGACCGATGGTTATCCCCAGCGGGCGCCCTACAACGCGATCGTGATCAATGGCGCGGTGGCTGAAGTGCCCCAGACCTTATTGCATCAATTGGCCGAAGGTGGTCGCTTGGTCGCGGTGGTTCTGGGGGATCATCCCTTTGTCCGGTTGGGGCAGGCGCGGTTATATCGTCGTATCGGTGACAACTTTCCCAGCGTGCCATTGTTCGAGACCACTATGGCGATTCTGCCTGGCTTTGAGCCCAAGCCGCGCTTCGTCTTCTAACATAGCCAAATCCTGGGATTGGCGAGCAATCAAACGACCAGAACAAAGGGGCGGGTAATCGCATGTCGATCCTTGGACGTAAGGTTGGACGTAAGGATGGAAAGGCCATCGGCGGACGGCGCGGAACACTGGCGACGTGGGGAATGCTGGCGGCGGCTTTGGTGGTGGTGCCGGGGGTGACTCCGGCGGCGGCCCAGACCTTGGAAGAGGCGCTGGTTCAAGCCTACAGCAGCAACCCAACATTGGGCGCAGCGCGGGCAACCTTGCGTTCGGTGGACGAGGGCGTTCCGACGGCACGGGCCGGGGAACGTCCGTCGCCGTCGGTGGTTGGAAGCGTGGGGTCGGCCTGGAACCAGACCAATCTGCTCGTGCCGACCATTCCCAGCGATCAAGTGACGAGAACCACCCCGAGCACGGTCGGTTTGTCGGTGACTCAGCCGATTTATCAAGGTGGTCAGATCGAAGCGCGAATCAATCAGGCGGAAAATTCGGTTCTGGCGCAGCGGGCGGCGTTGCTGAATTCCGAGCAGACGGTGTTGCTTCAGGCCGCGACTGCCTATCTCGACGTGGTCCAGGATCAGGCGTTGCTGGACCTTCAGGTCAATTACGAAGCGTTCCAGAAGCGGGATATGGAAGCAATCCGGGATCGCTTCCGGGTGGGTGAAGTCACCCAAACCGATGTCAGTCTTCAGGAAGCTCAGGTGGCCAGCGCCACCGCCGGGCGTATCGCCGCCGAAGGGACTCTGAGCGCGGCCCGCGCCACTTACACCAAACTGATCGGATCGCCGCCGGGTAAGCTGGTGTTGCCGAAACTCAAATATCCGCTTCCCGCCACCCTCGATGAGACGGTGGTTTTGGCTCGTGCCCATAATCCCGCCGTGACCAATGCGGCCTATACCGAAACGGCGGCGCGGGATGCGGTGGATGTGGCCGATGGCGCTCTCTTGCCGACGGTGAGCGTGACCGCCACTGTTTCGCGGGCTTTGGATCGGCAAATCCCCAACGATTTCACCAATTCTGGCAGCGTGGTGGCTAATGTGACCATCCCGCTCGACAATGGCGGTGCGGCGTCTAAGGCGCGGGCGGCCCGGCAACAGGCCAGTTCGGCTCGGATCGTCATTGATCAAACCTTGCGCGCAACCGAAGAGGCTGCGGTTACGGCTTGGCAGAATTTAGCCACGGCCCGCGCCAGCATTGCCTCCTTTGACGCCGCCGTCAAAGCCAACTCTCTGGCCGCCGATGGCATGCGTCAACAGGTTTCGGTAGGGGCTAGCACGGTCATCGATCTCTTGAACACCGAACAGACGCTTTTGAATTCTCGGGTCAATTTGGTGAAAGCTCATCATGACGAGAGCGTTGCGGTGTTTTCGGTGCTGTCGGCTGTCGGTCAACTGACCGCACAATCGCTTCAGTTGCCAACTCAGTATTATGACTATCAGGCCCATTACGACGCGGTGCGCGATAAGTGGTTTGGTCTGGGCATTGACGAGCAGTGATGTCTGGTCGGCGGCGAAGATCGGCGAGGGGGCTTCGCCCTCGAAGGGTGGTCGCTTTCGATCAGGGGTGGCGTTTCTCCGGCGGGCGAATTAGGCTGGTCATCGATCAAAAGCGTCGGAACAGGCAGCGATGAGCGACAGTAAGACTCAGCAAGAACCGTCAATGGAGGAAATTCTAGCCTCTATTCGGCGGATTATTTCCGAGGATGGGGAAACCCCGCCGCGCCCCGTTGAGGTTCCAGAGCCACCGCCACCCCCGCCGCCCCCTCCACCGCCGCCTCCGCCCCCCCCTCCACCGCCGCCGCCCCCTCCACCGCCGCCTCCGCCCCCCCCTCCACCGCCGCCACCCCCTCCACCGCCGCCTCCG
>CAIXKV010000148.1 GCA_903920145.1 uncultured Rhodospirillales bacterium | reverse complement strand
GCCTTGATGGTGACTCATCAAGGCTGCCCTCAGACGCCGGGCGGGCGCATCCGCGCCCTTGGCTTCGCGCGCATGGGCGCGCGGGGCCGCCGTCGCGGCCCGATACCGGCGATGTGTCAGTATCAGGGCTCGCCGGTATCATACTCTTCGTTGTCGACGATCGGGCTGCTGGTGCCGTCGATGATTTTGCTCCCTCCTTCCAAGGCCGCAATTTGTTCGGCCAGGCGCGCAGCCTCCTCCAAGATTTTTTGTCGTCGGCGCTTTAGCTTTTCGAGTTCAGAGAGAGAGGCATCAGACGTTGATTGGATGGGAGGCGTGCGAATTCGGTTTCTAAAGTCCGACAGTTGTGAACGAGACGTGGTCGGCGAAACCAACCCATTCTCCCGAGCCTGTTCCAACTCGCGATCGGATAGCGTTGTGAGAATATATCCGGCGCTATAACTTCTGGGAAGCTCATCCAGCGCGAAACGACCCTGGTCCACGGCTTCGGCTAGCGTCTTGAGCTGATGAGCCACCTGCTTTGAGAAGGGCAGGTCTTCGGCGATCATTTTCTCATAATCGCCATGGGCCAACCATCGCTTGGCCTGAGACAAAGCATGCCCAATATCGACAAACTTCTTTAAAGCTTCGGTCCATGCGTGATTCCAAGACTCATGAATGTGCCGACGATAATCTTCCCGACGCAATCTAGGGTCGCCAGAAACTATTATTGAGCTTGGTTGTTGATAGATGTTTGTCACGTCATGGCTGTGCGTCAACACAACAACAGAAGGCGGTGAGAGTTCTTGAAAATGGGTTGGCTCAAGAGAAGGGGCGGGAACAGTGAGTGCGTTCCTGCCGTCGGCATCTTCGCCTTCGACGGGCTTAGAGAACCGCTCACCGACGGCAACGGGTTCTGGAATACCTGCTTTTGTTGCGTCGCCTCGTTTGAAGCTGACGGGTTTGACTATGGCCATGACAGTCTCCTACGCAATTTGCAATTCATTTTTCAGGAAACCCCAGGCGCTTTTCAGATCATCTTTGCCCTGGTTTTCCGCCATCTCCAATATCGATACCCCCAGAGTTGCAGCATCTCCGAAGGCTTCGAGTTGTGGAATTTCTACCGGGCATAGCCTGCCCTTATCCGCCAAATAGCGCCTAGCCGTCAGAACGCTGCGGGCTCGGCGGTTGACACGGTTTAAAATGAATCCGGCACTGCAACGAAGAGCTTTCAAGTGAAGCATCCATTCGGCAACACTCAACAGGTCGTCCGTGTAAGGCTGAACCGGAACCAACACAAAGTCAGCGGCTTTGATCAGAACGGTCATGGGTGCCAAGGAATTTTCAATACCGGGAGCGGTATCAATAAAAAGGACTTCCAAGCTATCGGCCTTCACATTGGTTAGAAACTCTTCGGCCTCTTCGATTCTTCCGCTATAAATTTCAAGAGGGGTCACTTGGTCGGGACGTCGTCGTCCCCAATGAGCCAAAGACTGCTGAGGATCGAAATCAACCACGCCAACCCGCCGTCCTTCCAACGCTGCGGCTACGGCGAGGTTTCTGGTCAGTGTTGTTTTCCCCACACCCCCTTTGGGGCTGGAAACCAAGACTTTTAACATGGCAGATGCCTCCGCTGGCGGTGCCAAAAGTCAAACGGCGTTTGACTTTCTGGCCCGGAAGAAGGGATAGCTCGATTCGCTTGGTATGGGAATCCCAATAGCGGCTCGCTGTGATTTTTCTGGTGAACTCTGCCCTTGCCTTCGTGATCGCTAGGGTGATGTTGGCTCGAAAGCCGATTCGAGAATGACTTGACATTCAAAGAGGCTCGGTCTTTGCTTCCTCCAAAGGACGCGATTCCAGCGTCTTCCCCTACCCTTTAAGAGTACGGATACCGCCATGACAGAGTCTTTTTCGATTTTGGTTACCGGCGGTGCCGGTTATCTGGGTTCGATTATGGTGCCGGCCCTGTTAGCGGCTGGGCACCGGGTAACGGTACTGGACAGTCTGCTTTATCGCGAGAATGCCCTGTTCGATGTCTGCGCGGATCCGGCCCTGTCCATCATTCGGGGCGATGCCCGTGACGAACGGGTTGTGTTGCCTCTGGCCCGTCAAGCTGACGTGGTCATTCCTCTGGCGGCTTTGGTCGGAGCGCCACTGTGTGACCGCGATCGAATGGGTGCCATTAGCACCAATCGTGATGCCATTGTTCTGTTGACTCGGTCCTTGTCAGGACGTCAACGCATCCTCTTGCCGGTCACCAACAGTGGATATGGCATTGGAACGCCCGGTGTTCCCTGCACCGAAGAGGCGCCGCTTCGCCCGTTGTCTCTGTATGGTCAGACCAAAGTTGAGGCCGAAGCGGCGGTACTGGAGCGTGGAAATGCTCTGAGTTTCCGTCTGGCCACGGTCTTCGGCATGGCGCCACGCATGCGGGTCGATTTACTGGTCAATGATTTTGTGTATCGAGCTGTGACCGACTCCGCCGTCGTGTTGTTTGAGGCCGATTTCAAGCGGAACTACATCCATATCCGCGATGTTGCCCGAGCCTTTTTGCATGGCCTGGAGCGGTTCGAAACCATGCAAGGGCAAGCGTATAATGTTGGCCTGTCGGACGCTAATTTATCCAAACGCGAGTTATGCCAAGCCATTCAGCGCCATGTGCCGCGCTTTGTCTTTCAGGAAGCCCCCGTCGGCGAAGATCCCGATAAGCGGGATTATATCGTATCCAATGAAAAAATAGAGCAAACCGGATTTCGGCCCCGCTACTCCTTAGATGACGGTATTCGAGAATTGATCAAGGGATACGCTATTCTGCGGAATGGACGATACGGCAATGGGTGATCGGGCTGCGACGGCGGTTCCGCCCGCCTGCCCGGCGCTTGACGAGCCTTGATGGGGCAGCATTAAGGCTCGATGGTATGAAAAAGGGATTCGACCATGTTACTCACGGAGTCTCGCTGCTTCATCCATCATGAACGGCGTTTGTTTGATCCTGATGTGCTAGCGGCGACGCGAGCTCGCTTCGTCGCCGAAGAGGTTCAGCGACAGGCACGGGTGGCCGATGCCATCGACGCCCAACGGGTGGAAATGGGTGCTGCTACCTTGGATTTTCGCCTGGACCCCCATTGGTACGATCCTTGGCGGGCTGCGACCCCCGAGCGGATCGAACGGTTGCGCCCGTTTACTTGGCTGCTGTTTCCGGCCCAACTGCGCCACATCACGGTCGCGTCTCATCTGGTGCCATGGCATCAGGATGCCGGTTACGCGCGTTTGATGCCGCGCCGGCATGGCCGGCTGATCACCTGTTTTGTCCCATTGGAGGTTAACCCCACGGCCCATGCGTCTTTAGAATTCGCAGAGGGTGAGTATGAAGAATGGCCTCACCAGCCCCACGGTCTGCACGGCGCGGCTTTTGAACCCCCTGCCTTTGAGCGACTGCGGCGCTTCTCTTTGAGCTTTGGTGATGGCCTAGTGTTTGGTGACTTGGCTCCTCACCGGACCGTCGCGGCTGCCGATGGGACCATTGATCGTCGCTCTTTTGAGTATCGCTTGATTAGGCCGGCTGACGCCCTTCCCGATAAGGACTATTTCAATCTCGAAACTGGTTTGTTCGTCCGCACCGACGGCAGCCATAGGGAGTTCCCCCAATGACCAAGCCCTCATTCGATGGCCGTGTAAATTTTCAGGCTGACAACAATGTTGAAGCCATGCTCGAAGATCACTTCAAGCAGTTTGACGTTGGGCCCAGCGATATTTGGAAAAATTTCCCCCTCTATACCCGACGAACCCATTTGAAGCGGTTCCTTGCCCATTATGAATTGTTCCGCATGGTGATCAATCTTCCCGGTGATATTGTCGAGTTGGGGGTGTTTCGTGGCACGTCGTTGTTGTCTTGGGCGAATTTCCTGGAAATCCGGGTGATGGGTGATCGCCACAAAAAAGTGGTGGGATTTGATAATTTCCGGGGCTTCGGTGAGTTGGATGCCAAGGACGGCGCCAGTGATAGCCAAGTGCAAAAGGTCGCTGGCGGTTTTGACAGCGGTGGTTTTGAAACTGCCTTAGAAGACGCGATTGCTATTTTCGACGCCGACCGCTTCATTCCCTATAAGCCCCGTATTCATCTGGTCAAAGGCGATATCGAACAGACTGTACCGGCTTATGTCACGGAACATCCCGGTATGCGAATTTCGTTGCTGCATTTCGATGCCGATCTCTATCGGCCCACCAAAATTGCGCTAGAGCATTTGTGGCCGCTGGTGGTGCCGGGCGGGGTGGTGGCTTTTGACGAGTACGGCATTCCGCCCTGGGAAGGTGAAAGCCGGGCCGTGGACGAGTTCTTCGCCGGTCAATCCATCGAACTGCGGCGCTTTGAATGGTGCAGCAATCCGGGAGCCTATGTAATCAAACGCTGACGCAGCCCAACGGATCGCGATGTTCTCTCAATTACCCTACTCGCCCCTGGCTAATCCCATGCACAGGAAGGCAACGGGGAGTGCGCGTATCGATGGGCTTCGGGTCTGCTTGGTGGCCGATACTGAAACGCCCAGCCATGGCCGGAACGGGCTGTCCGCTCTTCTGGTCGAACACGGGGCTCAGGTCACTCTGTTGGACCTTGCGCCCCAGCCCGGCCCGGCGCCGCCGGGGATCGAGCCTATAACACTAGGGCGAATCTTTGAACCGCAGCACGATTTTACCCCGCTTCGGGCGGTTCGGGTTTATCACTGGTTGACCCGCGCCGAGCCATCGGCCCAGCCTTTTGATTGGGTGATCTTCACGGACGGCTTTGGTGCAGGCTATTATAGTGTCGTCGCTAAAAGTCTGGGGTTGGCGTTTGGACACACTGCGTTGGTGGTTTTCGCTCACACCAGCCACGCCCGGACCTTGGAACAGCAGCACCGTTTTCCCCAAGGTCGCACCGATATTGAACTGGATTTTCTGGAGCGGCGCACGGTTGCGGGAGCCGACATGTTGATTACCCCCGGTCCGGATGTCCTCGATTGGTGCCGGCGGGCCGGTTGGACACTGCCACCAGATTGTTTTGACAAGCCGATGGAGGGCCTCCGGACTCGTCTGCCGACGCGCGTCGCTTCCGCTTTGCCTAAAATTCTGCCGCTGGTGTCGGTCTGCCTCGCCACTTATAATCGCCCGGAATTTTTGGTGACCGCTCTGGCCTCTTTGAAACGGCAAAAGTATCAGCCGATTGAAGTCATTGTGATTGATGACGGCAGTACGGACCCGACTTTATCGGTGTATTGGGCTGAACAGGCCGCAGATTTCCAGGCACGCGGCTGGACCCTGATTCGGCAGGCCAATGCTGGGCCGGGTGCGGCTCGGAATGTTGCCGTCGAACATGCCAAGGGTGATTATCTACTCTTCATGGATGATGATAACATCGCCCTGGCCCATGAAATCGAACGCTTTATGACGGCGGCCTTGATTTCAGGAGCCGACGTTCTGACCTGCCTTCCTGGCCGTCACCCCGAAACCACTGTTGGCCCGCCGCCAGTGGCTAGGTTACCCACGGCGGATCCGGCCTATCCCTTGTGTGATCTTGATTGGACGCCCGTTGGGGCCTCTTTAGCCTTGTGTACGATGATCAACTGCCTGGGGGACGGCAACGCACTTTATAAACGTTCTGTGTTTAAGGCCCTGGGCGGATTTTCCGAGTCCCGCTCCTCTTTTGAGGATTTGCGCCTGTTGAGTTTGGCGGTGGTTCGGGGCTATCGCTTAGACGTTGTCCCGGAAATTTTATTTCTCTACCGCCGCCACGAGGGTTCCCGCAGCATGAGCGGGGATCTTTTCCACTGTCATGTCGATGTGCTCGGTCCTTTAACCGAGTTGGTTCCGCCTGCGCTCTGGCCGTTGCTGTTGGCGGTGCATGGAGACTGGTACCAACGGCATCTGTCTGCGGCGGTTGCGCCGTCTTTGCCGGAGCCTTTGTCTTCTGAGACTGCGGATTAGACGAGGATGGTCGGAGATCTTTTCCGGTCATTGGACCGACTAACCAGAGCCGTTGCGAACCCAGCCCTACGGCTGCTGTCTCTCGACCTGTTTGATACCCTGTTGTTGCGCGAGACCACACCGGAACTGATTCGTCTTGGCGGCATCGCCAGGATACAACATCAGGCCTTGGAGCGGGCTGGGTTTCGCTCACCGGGAGCGACTTCACTGTATCGTGCCCGGTTGTGGTGCCAAAAACAGCTTTATGATGCGGCGGCTTTGGTTGGCAATGAGGTTCGGCACGACGAAATTCTACGGGCAATGTGCTATCGGTGCGCCCTTGATCTCGCAGTTCTTCCTGAGTTGGTGCGGGCCGAGGTGGCTTACGAGGCCAGCCACTTACGCCCGAACCGGCTCTTGCTGGCTTGGTTGGTGTGCGTCCTGGAGCAGCCTCGGGCCATTCCGCTTCGTGTGGTGTTGGTCAGTGACATGTATTTAGCGGTACCCTCGATCCGGTCGTTGTTATTGGCTCTAACTCCGGCGCTGGTGCCCTGTCCACTTTATGTCAGTGCCGAATGCCAGTGCAGCAAACGCCGAGGCACCCTATTTCCTTTTGTGAGCGCTGCCGAACATGTTTCACCAGACCATAGTCTTCATATTGGCGACCATCCTTTAGCCGATGGCGTTCAAGCCGAACGGTCTGGCTGGCGTGCAGAGACGCTACCGCGCGATTTTTGGTGGCGAAAAATTCATCATGTGCGGGACCGTTGGGCTCGCCGAACTCTGGCGCGACGCGGCTGGCTCTACACCTCATGACCTCCAAAATTTCGCTCTCCCCTGATCGCCTCCCGGTTTCCGGAGACCTGCTGCCTTTGGCAAAGTCAGGGCAGGGGGGCGAAGCCTCCCAACGAGCGGAGGATTTTACTCTGCTTGGCCGAGAGCTTGAGCGCCGGGGGTGGCTGGCACCGGCTGTGACGGCAGAGAGTTTCGCTTCGGCTCGTGCCTATGTAGGCCGGCTGTTCGATTTAGAGCACGAGGTATCGGGCGGCCCCGCGTCCTCGTGGACGCGAAGCCAAGGACGCGGATGCGCCCGCCCGGCGTTTGAGAGCAGCCTTGAGGAGTCACCATCAAGGCTCGATGGCATGACACGGATTTACGGTCTGTTGTGCCCGGCTTTGGTGAAACAGGATGTCGAGGCGGCAGCAGCGTTGGAGAGAACGCTGAGAGGCAATAAATCAACGGCTGGCCTGGACGATATAGAGGCGGCTGAGGCTCTGTTGGCGGCCTGTTTGCCGGGTCTTTTGCCCAACGGCCCTTGTCCGGTGATCCGAGAGAGTCGGCAGCACCTTCCATCCGATGCTGATTTTTTCACTCGATATGGCTACGCCTGTTTGGGTCCGATTCTGGCGTCGTTCGGGGATTGGGCGTGGCGGTTGCGGCAGAAAGCGGGGGCGGGGCCGTTGGTGGCGGTGCTGCGGGATGGCCGCTTGTTGGGGCAGGCTGTGACCGCCGCTCACCCCGAAGCGGCAGACTGTGTGCGGGAGGCTTGGCTCAGTCGGCACTCTTGCTTGATTGCGGCGATCCGATCGGCAGAGGATCGCGAGGGCTTGCGCAACGCCCTGATTCGGGCTCGGGCGGTTCCGATCACGGTCGGCGATGCGCTGGATGCTCTTGGTTTGGCGGCGGAGGCCGCCCGGAAACAGACGTCCGGGAACCCCTTTGTCCCCGAGCATCCTCTAACAGCGGCGGATTTTGATACCTTTTACGATTGGCTAACCGGGCGTGTGGCTCTGCGATCAGAGCTTGAGCGGCAGGGCAGGGCGGTGCGACGTTCGATCATCGAGCACCTCGATGCCGCCCATATTCTGGATCGGGGCGCCATTGGTTTGGTGGATGTTGGCTATGCCGGCAACCTGCAACGGGCCTTGGCTCGTTTGCTTGAAATCGAAGGCCGATCGTTCCCGGTATGGGGAGCTTATTCCATCACCAGCGAAGGGGCGGTTTGGACGGCCGCACACGCTGGCCCGGTTTGGGGGCATCTGGTGGCTTATGGGGTGCCGTCGTGGCTGTCGCCTTTGTGGATTCGGGCTCGCGACCTATTCGAAGGATTGTTGGCCCAACCCGAAGGCGCCTTGGTCGGTTATGGCCCGGATGGAACGGCAATCGCCAGCGTCTCGGCCTTACCGGCGGCCCAATGGGCGGACTGCGCCCGTATGCAGGCCGGGGCATTGGCCTTTGTGCGGGATTGGCAGTCTCGCAGCCCTCAGACGCCCTTGGATCTAGCCCATGTTCGGCTGGTGGCAACCCGGATGTTTTTGCTGCCGTCTCAAGCCGAAGCTCGGTTATTGGGAGCCTGGGTGTGTGACGATGCCTTGGCGGTGGGGTCGCCCCGTCCTTTGACGGGGCCCGTTGCCAATGCCCAAGAGGCGTTTTCTGCAACTCGGAGCCGCTTGTTATGGCCGGCAGGATCCGCTGTGGCTTATGCCGGAACCAGCCACCCGGAAATCCTCGGAGCCTGGATTGCTAGCCGGGCTGAGACTCTGCGCTTATTTTAGCCCAAGGGCGCGGATGCGCCTGCCCGGCGTCTGGGCAGTCTTGATGAGCCAGCATCAAGGCTCGTCGGTACTGGCTCGGCGAGTCCCCGGAAAAATCCTTAAACGCCTTGGCAAAGCTCCCAAGACTCGCGAAACCGACTCTATCAGCAACATCGGCAATCCGCAAACCGGGTTCGCCAAGCAAGGCCATTGCATGCATCAGCCGGCTGTGCACTAAATATTGAAGCCAGCCCATGCCAACCGCTTGCTGAAAATGGCGGCGAAATGTGCGCTCGGACATGGCCGCAGCTCGACAGGCCCCCGCGATATTCGCTTCGGCAAGATTGGCTTGGGCGTAATCCATGGCACGGGCTAGGGCTGGAACGGTGCTGCACGGTAGATGGAACGGCATTTCACGCGACATCCATTCCCGGCACAGCAGAGCCAGTGTTTCGAAATAACTATCGGCTAGGGCGTCGGGTTCAGGGCGGTTCGGCGGCCAACGGATCGCGTAGAGCATCATCTCCCGCATCACCGGAGAGGCCGCGAGCACCCGCACCTTGCCAGCGGGATCGCTGATCCAGGAGTGGGGAAAAAAGACCGATACCGCCTCGACCTGATTGAGCCATGTGCGATGGCTGACGCGGGCCGGAATCCAGACTGCCCGTTGTGGTGGCAATAAATAGCGAAAATTGATAGTTTCCAGGTGCATAATGCCATGGATAGCGTATAAGAGTTGATGACTATCATGGTGGTGCCAATCGTAAGCTAAATTCGTTTCTTCATCGTGAAAGGCGAAGGCCCGTGACGAGTCATGATTGATGTTCGTGGCTTTGATGCGCTGGATTGTATCTTCCTGTGTCAAGAATTTCATCTTCATTTCCGTTTGATTGTCCGAAAGAATGACCGATTATAACCAATTTTTGGCCGAAGATGGTTCACCGGCCATGACTGAAGCGGATTATCGTTCGCGGACTCGAAACAGGAGCGCATCATGACACCCGACCACGATAGCCTGATTCTGGAACAATTCACCCGACAAGCGGCTCCTTTTGCCGCGTTGCCCGCTCATTCGGACGAATATGGGCTCGATCTCTGCCTGTCTTTGGCGAAACTTGGCCCAGAGGATAGTGTGCTGGATGTAGCGTGTGGGCCGGGCATCCTGGCCTGCGCCATGGCTAGGACGGCAAAAAGTGTCACCGGAATCGATTTCACTCCGGCCATGATCGAGCAAGCCAAAAGTCGTCAGGAAACCTTGAGGTTAGAAACTCTGATACCGGCGAGCTATAACAATGACACACTGCCGGTATCGGGCCGCGACGACGGCCCCGCGCGCCCATGCGCGCGACGCCAAGGGCGCGGATGCGCCCGCCCGGCGTCTGAGGGCAGCCTTGATAAGTCAACATCAAGGCTCGATGGTATGAGATGGCAGGTTGGGGATGCCCGATCTCTACCCTTCAATGATGGTTCCTTTACCCTGGTGACCAGTCGCCATGCTTTTCATCATTTTCAAAATCCGTCCCTTGTCTTGGCTGAGATGAAACGGGTCTGTGCGCCGGGGGGGCGGATTCTGATAATCGATGCGACGCCGGATGCAGACAAAAAATCCGCTTACGACGCCCTGGAGAAGCTGCGTGATCCATCTCATGTGAGCGCATTGACGCCCGATGAACTGAAAAAAATAGCTACAGACCTGGGATTAACTGAAAAGGCTTCAAGATTCTATCGATTAGAGATGAAGTTGGAAGAGCTGTTGAGTGCATCAGCAATTCCACCCGAAAATGTTGGGCAGGTCCGGGCGCTTTTTCAAAAAGATGCTGACACTGGCGTTGATCGGCTTGGAATGGCAGCGCACTGGAAAGATGGGGTTCTTCATCTTTATTATCCTGTATCCATTCTGGTGGTAACTCAGACTTTGTGCGAATAGCGATTTATGCCATCGAGCTTTAATGTTAACACATTAAAGCTGCCCAGACGCCAGCTGAACCCATCCGCACCGTTGGCTCCGCGTGCATAGGCGCGCGGGGCCAATGGTGCGCCCGATAGCGACGATGTAGTATCATCACAGATGGCATTGCCTTCGGCGGTTTGCTATGATTCACCATGGCGGGCCGCGTGGCGGTTTGCCATGGGAGCATCGGTTGTAGACCCTCCGAACAGTATAAATTTAACAGTCTTATCCTCATCACCACTCAATAACACCTCTTCATGCCATGAAGAGGCCTGGAATAAAAATATGATGGAAGCTAAGTCACGAGCTGCATTTCAGCATCGATTTCCAGATTTAGATAATTTACCCTTAGAGAAGGCACCTGAAAATTCGATTATAGATGAATATCGGACTTTCACAGCGACTTTAGTCGAATCTTATTTCAAAAATCCGGCCAGAATTATCTTGAATGAACCCTATGGAGAATCGCTGCATTCAGAAATTGGTCAAAATTTTAAAGAAGATTTTTTAAAATCATGCCATAATCTAGGGATTACTTCAAAAACATTTTCTGTAGAACCAAATTATGAAGGCGGTGTTCTGATTGTTTTTGGAATTGGTTTTGGATTTCATCTAGAAGCTTTGATCGAGCAAACCAAGGTTAATTCAATCGTTATCGTTGAGCCGGATTTACATCGTCTGGGAATGGCCTTGGGTGTGTTCGACTGGCACGCGTTGTTTGAGCGCCATGAGTGTCAAGGCCGGCATTTTAGCTTGATCACCGGCAATGATCCGCATCATCTTGCTGGGGCTGTGCTGGATCACATTGCGTTGCGGGGGGCATTATTTCTGGATGGGACTTGGCTGTTTGTTCAGCCACCCTTCCCATTACCACTGTTTAACGCAATCAAGGCCGTTATTCTCGATAATTATCAGCCATTATTGATCATGCAAGGGAATTACCTTGATGAATGTATCATGATTCGACATAGTTTCGAAAATATTAAGACTAATTCTTTTTACTTACTTGAGGCTAGCCGTCAATCAAGGCGCTCGGAACCCGTTTTTATCATTGGCTCGGGGCCGTCCTTGGATCAAGATGCTGCCGAGATTCGGCGATTACGCGAAAGCTGTATTGTTTTTAGTTGCGGATCAGCGTTACAGGCATGCCTTAGCCACGGTATTCGGCCTGATTTCCATGTTGAATTGGAAAACCATGAGCTGATTTATGAAATTTTGTCGCATGCGGCGCAGACCTATGATCTGAAAGGCCTTACTTTAATTGGATCGTTGACGATAGATCCTAAAGTATTATCGCTTTTTGATCAAGCTTTGCTATATTTTCGTCATCGAACTGTGCCCGCTTGCTTGTTTGGTGCTCAAAAATATGAGATGACCTTTGCCGCCCCAACCGTCACTAACGTCGCTTTGCGGGTGGCTGTGTCCTTGGGGTTCACTCAATTTTATCTGTTCGGAACTGATCTTGGAACGCGGCGAACCGATAAAATTCACGCTGATGATACCGCCTATCGTGATATTCCGGTGGTCAGCGAGGTTGAAAAATTTTTTGATTTTTCTCTAGAAATTCCCGGTAATTTTGGTGGAAAGGTCAAAACAGACCCATTGTTTTTTGTTCCAGCTCAACGTAACATTGAGACTTTGATCAAAGTTGCTGGCGTTACGGTTTCGAACTGTAGTGATGGCGTTCGCATTGCTGGCGCTAAACCGCTTAAAGCCAAAGGGTTGCGTTTGCCGCCGTTGGCGCTGCCGGTTCCGGTGATCCGGAATCAGCTTTTATCCCTTTATCTGCGACTAGCTCCTGGGGATGGGTTTGGCTTGATCGATCCCTTACAAGCGATGGAGCAACGGGTCCGTTTATTTGATGATTTGAGGGCTTTGATTGAACGTGCGCAACAGGACCATTTTGACCCAGTTAGGTTTTGGAATGAGATTCTGTTATTTCGTGATGCGGATGCTTATTCTGGTATGACCTTATTATGCTCCCGAGAGTTAATTTCGGCAATCCGATTTACGGCATTTTTTATTCATAGAGTCAATCATCCAGAAATACGGGCCACTTTATTCGGGCGCGCTCTTGCCGCTTTGGCTCTTTTATTGACGACTATTCGGGAACAGTCAGAAGATTCTTTCACGCCTTTGCTTTCTAGTCGTGCCCTTTAACCTTCAAGAACATGAACGCTGCTAGCGTTAGCTGTTGCTTCATCGAACTCTGATCCTGTTCAGGAGGGCCGCAGTTACGGCCCGATAGCGGCAGTGGGCCATCGTCGCGGCTTGCCAGGCTACGAATAATCGAGGGCATAGATCGATACGGATAGACATAAACGATCTCCATCGTCAGCAAAAGTATATCTGAATCGATAGGTCGCTTTGTCATCAAGATCACCCACTTGTGGCACAATGTCGCATAACGATAGGCAAGAGATTGGATATCAGTGCTGTGAGCACCTTGAAATCACCCTTAATAAGATATATTACAAAATTAGATAGGATTAAGAATGTTAGGTGTAAAAGTATTGGTTATTTATAAGCATCCGATATTTTTGCCCACTTTTTTCCGACATCCGAGTCCGATGAGACTAAGAAGCGCGAGGCCAAGGGAGCCGGTGCCACCGGCTGGATCGTCAAGCCTTTTAAGCAAGATCAATTGATGACTCTGAGTTCAAATAGGGAGGCAGGATCGATGTCAAATCTTGATGACCATGTTTTTGATCGTGTGACCTCCTTTATTTGGTCAGCTAGCGGCATTCGACTCACTCGCGCAAAAAAAATTATGGTTGAGGGCCGCTTGCAGCGCCGTGCTCGGGCCCTTGGATTGCATAATATCAATGAATATTGTCGGCTGGTTTTTGACACGCGTGATTTTGAGGACGAAGCTGTCAATTTGATCGACGCGATGACCACCAATAAGACGGACTTTTTTCGTGAACAAGAGCATTTTGATTTTTTGATCAAGACCGCAGTGCCCGAACTGGCAATGGCAGGGCGTCCCGCCAAGCTCTGGAGCGCCGCCTGTTCGATCGGCGCCGAACCTTATTCGTTGGCGATGGTTCTCAATGATTTCATCAGAGACAGGCTCGGGTGGTCTTTTTCGATTCTGGCCAGCGATATTTCTACCGATGCCCTAGCCAAGGCGGTCCGCGCGGTGTTTCCATTGGATATGATCGACCCAGTGCCTAAGGATATGCGCCAGCGTTATCTTCTGCGCCACAACGATCTTTCTAAACCTGTCTTTCGGATCGGTCCGGAAGTCCGCGCCTTAGTGCGTTTCGCCCGGATCAACCTGATTAACGACCACTATCCAGTTGACCGAGACATGGACGTCATCTTGTGTCGCAATCTATTAATTTATTTCGATAAGCAAACTCAAAAAAAAGTTGTAGATCGGTTATGCTCCCATCTTCGTCCTGGTGGTTATCTTATCTTAGGTCACACCGACAGCCTCGCGGGTATGACGGTCCCGCTCGACTGGTTAGGGAACTCCATCTTCAGGCGGAGAACGGCATGAAGAAAAAAATAAAAGTTCTTATTGTTGATGATTCCGCCAGCGTTCGACAAACACTTAGCGACATTCTTGGATCAGATTCAGAGATTAAAGTTATTGCTACTGCCCAAGATCCTTACATTGCGGCCCGGCGGATCGCCGAAGAAGCCCCGGATGTGATCACTTTGGACATCGAGATGCCGCGCATGGATGGGATTACCTTTTTGCGCAAGATCATGACTCAGCATCCGATTCCGGTGGTGATGTGCTCGTCCTTGCCCGAGCCGGGATCGGATACGCTGATGCAGGCCCTTGAGGCCGGAGCGGTCGATGTCATCCTCAAGCCGCGTTTGGGCACGCGCCAGTTCTTGGAAGATGCCCGCGAAACCATCTGCGACGCCGTCAAAGCGGCGGCCCAGGCCCGGTTACGCCCATTGTCGCCGAGAACCAACGGCGGCAGTCGCCGCCTGGGATCAGAGAAGAAGCTAAATGCCGACGTGATCATACCGCCGCCAACTCCGGGAATTCGCTCCATGGCTCGCACCACGGAGAAGGTCATCTGCATCGGCGCCTCGACGGGTGGCACCGAAGCGTTGCGAGCTGTACTCAAGGCCCTGCCCCTAGACTGTCCGGGCATCGTCGTTGTTCAGCATATGCCAGAAGTGTTTACTGCGGCCTTTGCCAGGGGGTTGGATGCCTTGTGTCACGTCACAGTCAAAGAGGCTGTGGACGGTGATCCGGTTCTGCGTGGCCATGTGCTTATTGCTCCTGGCAACCGTCATACTCTGCTCCAGCGCAGCGGCGCCCGCTATTTCGTTTCGGTCAGAGATGGGCCGCTGGTTTCGCGCCACCGACCATCGGTGGATGTGCTGTTTCGCTCGGCGGCTCAGTGTGTCGGCGCTAACGCCGTGGGCATCATCATGACCGGCATGGGGGATGACGGCGCTAACGGTCTTCTCGAGATGCGCAATGCCGGTGCCCACACCATCGCCGAGAGCGAGGAAACCTGCGTGGTGTTTGGAATGCCCAAAGAAGCCATAGAGCGTGGTGCGGCCATAAAAATTCTGCCACTGGGCCTGTTGGCGGCTGAAGTTCGCCGGGCGGATCAGTCCGGCATCTGAGCCCCCCTTGATGGAACACCATCAAGGTTCGATGGTACAACAAAACCTTGCGGAGGTTCGGCACATGGTCGAGGCATACTCCACAGTCCTTGAATTCTCCGGCGCCGCGACGATACGCACAGCCGAAGACATTGTTATTAAGCTTAAACAGGCCTTGGCTGAGTCAGATACTCTTATTATTGTCTGTGATGACCTCCAAGAGGTGGATATTACCTTTATTCAATTGATTGCCTCCGCTCGCAAAAGCGCCATGGTGTTGGGTAAGACTCTGCAAGTGAGCGCGCCGATCGGCGGCGAGCTGCTGAAGACGCTGAATAGGGCTGGTATTCAACCGACCGGATCCCAGAGCTTCTGGTTTCAGGAAAGGAGCGTATAATGGCGGTTTCGCTCGATCCTATCGCGACCTTTCGCATCGAAGCACAGGAACTGTTCGAACATCTTGAAACCGTACTCCTCGATATCGAAGCCAACCCTGATGATAAGGATCTAATCGATAGCGCATTTCGCGCCATGCACACCATCAAGGGCTCTGGCGCAATGTTTGGTTTTGACGCTGCGTCGGTTTTCACCCACCATTTGGAAACCGCTTTCGATTGGGTGCGTAAGGGCAAGGTGGCGATTTCGTCCGAATTGGTGGAAGTGGCGCTGGTCGCCAAAGACCACATGAGGATTCTGATCGAGCATCCAGACGAGGCCAATTCCAGCGATGGCGATGCCATCCTGGCTCGGCTTGCCGCCGTCATTGGCACAGCTCCGGCGAAAGTAACCCTAACCCGCGCAGCGGCATCACAGAACCCGACTCTTCACAAGTCCGCCACCTATCGCATTTGCTTCCGCTTGCCTGTCAATGCGTTGACCAGCGGAAATAACCCGTTAGGTCTGCTGGACGAATTACGGGAACTCGGAACTTGCACCGTGACGGCGATCACCGACGATATTCCGCTCCTTGAGGATATAGACCCCTTCACCTGTTATCTGGTCTGGGAGTGCCTGCTCTCAACCGAACACCCGCGCTCTGCCATCGACGAGGTGTTTATCTTTCTTCTCGACGACATGGAGTTGAAAGTCGACATCGTCGAGCCCGATGGGCGACGTCTCGGCGAAATCCTGCTCGACCGGCAGGCGGTCAGCGCCGAGGGGCTGGATAGCGCTCTCACCAGCCAAAACCGGATTGGCGCCCTGCTGGTCAAAGAGGGGTTGGTTAGCTCCGACATCGTGACCGCCGCGCTGGCCGAGCAGGGGCATCTGCGCGGCGAGGCCGAAAGGGCGGCCAAGCGCGAGAATGCTGGTATCCGGGTTCAGGCCGAACGGTTGGATGAACTGATGGATCAGGTTGGCGAACTGGTGATCGCTCAGGCTCGGTTGCGACAGATGGCCGACGCCGGCAAGGACATCCACTTCAAGGCCCTGGTCAAGGAAATCGAGCGCCTGTCCTCGGAGCTGCGCGCCACCACCATGGGCATTCGAATGGTGCCGATCGGCGCCCTGTTCAGCCGCTTCCGTCGACTGGTGCGCGACCTGTCCCGCGAGTTGGGTAAGGAGATCCAGTTGACCACTGCAGGCGAAGAGACCGAGCTTGATAAGACCCTGATCGAGCGGCTGCATGATCCCCTGGTGCATCTGATCCGTAACAGCCTTGACCACGGTATCGAGGCCCCTGCCGAGCGTGAGGCCAAGGGTAAGTCGCGTGAAGGCGTGATCCATCTCTCGGCGGTCCATTCGGGCGCGCAGGTGCTGATTACCATCAAGGATGACGGCCAAGGAATCGATCCCCTCCGCGTTCGCGCGAAGGCCGAAGAAACGGGGCTGATCCCATCCGGCACCGACTTTTCCGACAGCGACATCTTCCAGCTTATCTTTCAGCCGGGCTTTTCGACCGCCGGTACGGTCACCAGCGTTTCCGGGCGTGGCGTCGGCATGGATGTGGTTAAAAAGGCCATCGACGGGTTGCGCGGCTCGATCGACGTCACCAGCACCCTCGGCGTTGGCGCCACCATCACCCTGAAGTTGCCATTAACGCTGGCGATTATCGATGGCTTGCTGGTTCGGGTTGGTAAAAGTCGGTACGTAATCCCGTTGTCTACAGTCGAAGAATGCGTCGAGCGCCGCACTGTAGACGATACAATATCTGCGGGATTCGACTTTCTCAGTATCCGAGGCGAGTTGGTGCCGTTCCTTCGGTTGCGCTCACTGTTCCATGTCAACACCCCATCGGAGCTTTTCCAACGGATCGTCATCGTCTCGGCGGGGGGCGGGCGGGTTGGACTGGCCGTCGATCAATTGCTTGGCAAACACCAGACGGTGATTAAATCCCTATCCAAGTTGCACGCTCATGTGCCGGGCTTTTCCGGTGCCACCATCCTGGGCGATGGCTCGGTCGCGCTGATCCTCGATATTCCTCATCTGATCGACTACGGGCAGACCTGCGAAGCACACTCTAGGGCGTCTTGACAGGCCATCTGGAAAGGAAAACTGCCTTATGGCTACCGTTGAAAGCACGTCACTACCCGTTAAAATTCTGACTCTGGCGTTGGCTGGTGAAGCCTTTGCCCTTGAAGCCGAAGTTGTCCGGGAAATTCTCGACATCGTTACCATCACCGACGTTCCCAATGCCCCTGCCTATGTCTGGGGATTGATCAATGTTCGGGGCAAGGTGGTGCCATTGGTGGATTTACGGGTTCGCTTTGGCCTGACTCGCAGTGATTTCACCATCGACACCCGGATTGTCGTGATCGAACTCGATCTCGATGGCGAGCCAACCATCGTCGGTCTGCTTGCCGACAAGGTCTACGAAGTCACCACCATTAACACCGAATCCATCGAGGCCACACCTCGGGTTGGCCTCAAGTGGCGGGCCGAGTTCATTCGCGGTATCGGGCGCCGAGGTAAGGATTTTCTAGTCATTCTCGATATTGACCGGGTGTTCGCATCGGATCAGCAAGCCTTCATCGGCGATAACACCCGAAACAACGAAATTACTCGGTTTGTCCACGCCGGCTAATAGGAGAAAACAGATATGCGCATCACCGTAAGAGTAAAATTGCTTGGATCGTTCGGTGTGGTTGTTCTGGTTGCGGGTGTCATGGGCATCGTGGCCAATGACGGCATCAATCGGCTGGGTACAACGGCGGCGGATTTGGCGGGTCTCTACACCGAGCGTCTCCTGACGGCGGGCCAGATCCGAACCAATTACTTAGAGGAAATCCGCGTCGAGAAGGATTTAATCCTCGAGACCGATGACGCCAAGATTCCAATGTGGGATGCGGCTCTCATCAAATACCGTGAAGAGATGCGGGACCACCTTGAAAAAATGATCAATATTAGCTCGGAAAAGAACAAAAAAAATGTCGAAAAATTAAAAGAGGCAATGGATCACGCCATTATCACCCAGGATCGTATCCGGGCACTGGCAAAACGTAATAGCGCGACTCATGCCAATGATTTGTCCTTGGGTGCCGGCGAAAAAGCGTTTCACGAGGTTAGAAGTAGCCTGAAGCCGTTGATTGAACGGGGTACCGGAGAGGGGGTGACCCAGGATCGGTTGCGCGCGGCCTTGTTGGCTTCGCGAATTGCCGATGGCCTCGCTATGGCCATGGCCTATGAACGCTCTTCTCTGGCCGTATCCGATGACGCGAGAAGCATCGCCTTCGTGAAGGAAAGCGACGCGCGTCTCGAGGCCTTGAAGCCTGATGTTGCGGCGCTGACTCGGATGTTGGCGAATCAAGACCAACGCGCCGCCGATGAGCTGACAGCACGTTTAGCCAATTGGCAGAAAATACATGAGGCCATAGATCCGCTGGCACTCGAAAACAGTAATGCCCACGCTGACGATCTGTCGACCGGCGAGGGGCGGGAAAATAGCAATACTATCTTGGCCGGGATCGACGAGATTGTGAAAGTCGCTCGGGAAAACATGACGTTGGCCAATGAAGCCGCCGAAAGCTTGAGCAGCCAAATTCGCATCGCTCTGTACATCGCCATCATCTTGGCGCTCCTGGTTGCGGTCGGTGCTGCCGTTTGGCTGTCGGTGTCGATCAGTCGTGGGCTTGACAAGGCGGTTGGCCTTGCCAAGGCTGTTGCTGGCGGGGATTTAGAACAGAAAATCGCCGTCGATAGCGATGATGAAATCAAGGATATGGTCGATGCCTTGAATGTCATGGTCGCAAATCTCCACGAGAATGCTCGTATCGCTGCCCACTTGGCCGGCCTAGCCGATCGGGTTGCCAACGGCGACCTCAGCATTACAGTCACGCCGCGATCCGATGAGGATATCCTGGGTAACGCCCTCAAGACCATGGTCGAGAAGCTGCGGATGGTGGTCGCTGAAACCGTTGCGGCCACGCAGAATGTCGCGTCGGGCAGCGAACAGCTCTCTTCAGGATCCCAGCAGTTGAGCCAGGGTGCCAGCGAACAGGCGGCCTCCACCGAGGAAGCCGCAGCGTCGATGGAGCAGATGGCGGCCAATATCAAACAAACCGCTGACAACGCGAGCCAGACCGAGAGGATCGCCCGTCAATCCTCCCTCGATGCCCAGGCCAGCGGCGAGGCGGTTCAGCGGGCCGTCGCCGCCATGCAAACCATCTCGGAAAAGATCACCATCATCCAGGAGATCGCTCGCCAGACCGATCTTTTGGCCTTGAACGCCGCTATCGAAGCAGCACGGGCCGGCGATCATGGTCGTGGTTTTGCCGTGGTTGCTTCCGAAGTACGGAATTTGGCCGAACGCAGCCAGATCGCAGCCAGCGAAATCAATGCGTTGTCAGTGGATACGGTTAAGGTCGCCCAAGAGGCCGGGCAAATGTTGGGCAAGTTGGTGCCCGACATCAAACGCACAGCGGAGTTGGTCGAAGAAATCACAGCCGCCTGTCGCGAACAGGATGCAGGGGCTAATCAGGTCAATCAGGCGATTCAGCAACTCGACAAAGTCACCCAACAAAACGCGGCTGCCGCCGAACAGATGTCGGCGTCTTCGGAAGAACTGTCGGCGCAGGCCGAGCAGCTACAGGAGAGCATCGCGTTTTTCCACACCGATAAGCATGGCGGCACCAACCACGCCCCGGCGCGTGAACAGACCCCTACCGCAAGACGCGTCAAGGTTGCTCGTCTGTCTGCACTCGGCTCCAAGACTAAGGCCAAGACTAAAACGGCTCTTGCTAAAAAGCCCAAGGGCAGCGGCCCGGTCCTGGACATGGACGAGGAGGACGCCGAATATCATCGCTATCACCAGTAATAGCGGCGATGTATCATACCCTCGAGCCTTGATGTTGACTCATCAAGGCTGCCCTCAGACGCCGGGCGGGCGCATCCGCGCCCTTGGCTTCGCGCGCATGGGCGCGCGGGGCCGTCGTCGCGGCCCGAGGACCGGCAGTGTGTCATCGTTATAGCT
>CAIXKV010000147.1 GCA_903920145.1 uncultured Rhodospirillales bacterium | reverse complement strand
GGCTTCCCAGCGGCGCAACGTCTGCACCGAGACTCCAGGGGCGTCCGCCGCCTCACCTATCGTCACTAATCTGCTCATTTCGGTAATGTATGAGCATGTTTGCGCAATGTCAATGCACTCTGTTAAAAACCCCCACCAGGGGAGTGTCTGGACCCTTATCATCCTGGTGGGGACCGAGGGGCTGATTTCAAGCGCCCAGTGACGCGATATCGATCACGAAGCGGTACTTGACATCGCTTTTGACCATACGGTCATAAGCGTGATCAATGTCTTGCGCTGCGATCATTTCGATATCGGCAACGATGCCCCTTTCGGCGCAAAAATCCAGCATCTCCTGGGTTTCGGCGATGCCGCCGATTAACGAACCGACGATGGCTTTGCGACCGAAAATCAGCGGGAGAACGCTGGGGCTAGGATGGGGATGTTCAGGGACACCCACCAAGCACAGCGTCCCGTCGCGTTTCAAAAGAGCGGTGTAGGCATCCAGATTGTGGCTGGTTCCGGCGGTATCGAGGATAAAGTCAAAGCTGCCGGTGTGTTTGGCCATATCGTCCGAAGACTTGGAGATGATCACGTCATCCGCCCCCAGCTTCAAAGCATCGCCGCGCTTGTTTTCAGAGGTGGTGAAGGCGACGGTGTGGGCGCCCATGGCATGAGCCAACTTGATGCCCATGTGGCCAAGCCCACCGATTCCGACAATCCCAACTTTCTTACCCGGCCCAACCTTCCAGTGGCGGAGCGGCGAATAGGTGGTAATGCCGGCGCACAGCAACGGCGCCACCGCCGCCAGTTGCTCTTTAGGGTGACGGATGGTCAGAACGAAAGCGTCGCTGACGACGATACGCTGGGAGTAGCCGCCCAGCGTGTGGCCGGGTTTGTCCGGTGTTGGTGAATTGTAAGTACCCGTCCAGCCCTTTTCACAGAACTGCTCCAGCCCTTCCCTACATGACGGGCAATGATGGCAACTATCGACCAGACAGCCGACGCCGACGGTCTCGCCGACCTTGAACTTGGTCACGGCACTGCCAACGGCGGTGACTTGGCCAACGATCTCGTGACCAGGGACACAAGGGAACAGCGTGCCCGCCCACTCGGAGCGGACAGTGTGAAGGTCCGAATGGCAAACGCCGCAATAAGCAATGTCGATGCTGACATCATGGGGACCGGGTTGGCGCCGCTCGATGTCCATTGATTGAAGCGGCTTGTCGGCGGCGTGGGCACCATAGGCTTTGATGGCCATGTCGATTTCCCTCGTTGTGGTGTTGGACTGCGGCGTTAGGCGAAGAGCCCCATGGACACGAGGATAGGACTTTTCGTGGGCTCTGCCCACTCAGCGATTGGTCATCTGTTCAAGATGTGCGGGGTAGCGGTCCCCTTGTATGGTCATGTGCGAAGATACAGTATCGATTTCGCGCAAATCATCGGATGTGAGAGTGATGGTGGTGGCGCCGATATTCTCGTCAAGGCGCGCCGGCTTCGTGGTGCCGGGAATGGGAACAATCCATGGCTTCTGGGCCAACAGCCACGCCAACGCGATTTGAGCCGGCGTTGCCTTTTTCCGGTTTCCGATCGTACCCAGCAGATCGACCAGAGCTTGGTTGGCCTTTCGGGCTTCCGGCGTAAAGCGAGGCAAGATGCTGCGAAAGTCCGTGCTGTCAAAAGTGGTCTCCTCGGTCATCTTGCCCGTGAGAAAGCCCTTGCCCAATGGACTATAGGGAACAAAACCAATGCCCAGCTCCTCGAGAGTCGGCAATAGAGCCGCTTCCGGGCGTCTCCACCACAGCGAGTATTCACTTTGAACCGCCGTAACCGGCTGAACGGCATGGGCGCGTCGGACAGTCTGCACCGCTGCTTCGGACAGCCCAAAATGCCTGACCTTACCCTGCTGGATCAAATCCTTTACGGCGCCCGCAACCTCTTCGATGGGCACTTCAGGATCAACACGATGCTGGTAGAACAGGTCAATGACGTCAAGTCGTAGGCGCTTGAGTGACGCTTCGGCCACGCGCTTAATATGCTCGGGGCGGCTGTTCAGCCCAACCCATTTGGCTTGTCCCGTTGGATCGAGTTGGAACCCGAATTTGGTGGCGATCACCACCCGATCGCGCACCGGCGACAGGGCCTCACCGACCAACTCTTCGTTTGTAAAGGGACCGTAGACTTCAGCCGTATCAAAGAACGTGGTGCCGCCTTCAACCGCCGACCGGAGCAGCGCAATCATTTCCTGTTTGTCTTTGGGCGGGCCGTAACTGAAACTCATCCCCATGCAACCGAGACCCAGAGCCGAAACCTCCAGGCCGCTGTTACCAAGTTGTCGCGTTTGCATTCTGTGTCCTTTCCATGGGCGATTGGTGCGCTCACCGGATCTCTTGGCACCGGGACAGACTGTCATACCAACGGCCCTAGACAATGATCCGTGCCGTTGGTATCGGCGGCGACCGCCGCCGCGCGCCCCATGGCGTGGAGGCGCCCGCCCGGCGTCTGAGGGCGCCGCAGACGTGTCAACGTCCAAGGCCATTGGTATAAGAGGTGCGACAGCCTGCGATTAGACGGTAAAATTGGCATGGACCTATGAGTAGGATTCATCAGTGTCTCGAACCAACGTCAACGATCTCCTGGCCTTTCTGGCTGTTGCCCGAGAACGCAGCTTCACCAGGGCTGCCGCGAAGCTCGGACTGTCACAGTCGGCACTCAGCCATACCATCCGGGGCCTCGAAGCCCGGCTGGGCCTTCGGCTGTTGACCCGAACCACCCGTAGCGTCGCACCAACCAACGCGGGCGAACGCCTGCTGCGTACCATTGGGCCGCGCTTTGATGAAATCGAGGCCGAATTAGCGGCTCTCAGCGAATTGCGAGACAAGCCCGGCGGAAATATCCGCCTGACCACCGGAGAACATGCCGCCCACGCCATCCTGTGGCCGGCTTTGGTCCGGTTGCTGCCAGATTATCCCGATATTAATGTGGAACTGGTGATTGATAACGGCCTGACCGACATTGTCGCCGAGCGTTACGATGCTGGCGTCCGTCTCGGCGAAAGCCTAAATAAAGACATGATCGCGGTGCGGATCGGGCCGGATATCCGCATGGTGGTCGTCGGCTCTCCTGGCTATCTCGACTCTCGGTCGCGACCAGAAACCCCTCAAGACCTAGCCACCCATGATTGTATGAATCTACGCCTGCCCACCTATGGAGGTTTTTATGCCTGGGAATTTGGGAAAGGTGGGCACGAACTAAAGGTCCGAGTGGAAGGACGACTCGCGTTCAATACCTTAACCCCGATCCTCAATGCGGCCTTGGCTGGGTTCGGGCTGGCATATTTGCCCGAAGACATGGTGGCACCCCATATAGCAAACGGCCATCTGGTTCTGGTGCTTGACGACTGGTGCCTGCCCTTTCCCGGCTATCATCTTTACTACCCCAGTCGCCGCCAGCCCACGCCAGCCTTTGCCATCCTGGTGGAAGCCCTGCGATATCGAAGATAGCATCTCCGTTCCCCCAGACGTTTTCATAGCATCGTGATGGCTCACTGGCACTTTGCTAAGAATCTCTTCCTGGAACTGTTGCCAAGATCGATGTCATACCGACATAGCTCTTTTATAAGTTGTAAAAAAACAACAATTCGCTACTAATACCGGCGAGCCCTGATACTGACACATCGCCGGTATCGGGCCGCGACGGCGGCCCCGCGTCCTCGTGGACGCGAAGCCAAGGGCGCGGATGCGCCCGCCCGGCGTCTGAGGG
>CAIXKV010000146.1 GCA_903920145.1 uncultured Rhodospirillales bacterium | reverse complement strand
GGCCGCGACGGCGGCCCCGCGCGCCCATGCGCGCGAAGCCAAGGGCGCGGATGCGCCCGCCCGGCGTCTGAGGGCAGCCTTGATGAGTCACCATCAAGGCCCGATGGTATGAAACCCCCTAATCCAATCGATCTCTGGGCGGCCTACGGATGCCACAAGGCGGAGGTGTAAAAAAAGCTGCCGAGCCCGATGGTAAAAATCAAGCACCCGTAGAGGGAATGCTCCAGCCACACCAGCGTCAGCGAGCGATGCCGAGCAAAGTTCGCAGAGAAGAGCAGCCCGCCGGCGGTGCTCAGAGCAACAGCGATAGGATTCAGGAAGATGCCATGGGCATATCCGAAGGCTAGGCCGGTGGCCGTGATGAATCCGATGCCTGTGCCAAACAGCGGCGTATAACGGAGATAGGCGAACCGCCGATATAACATTTCCTGGGGCCAAGCCGAAAGCATCGGATAACCAACCATCACCGCCAACCACAACCAAGGGTGATCGCGTGGAAAGGCGAAAAACGCTTTGGGCATTACTATCCAGGTAACGACCCCTAAAACCAGAGCTACCGCCGCAAACCGGCAGATGATAGAGCGAAGTTCACGCCGTCGTTCCTCGATCGGGAGCGGTGGCGGACAGTGGTTCCGGGTAAACCGCCAGGCGGCGAACGCGCCCAACCAAAGGAGAAGTTGGAACACCAACGGCGCCTGGACGATCATCACCAGCACCGGCCCGCCGCCGAAAATGGCCAGGAACTCAAGACATAAGGCGATCTTGGTCGATGTTGACCCGCCAAGGCTACCCTCAGACGTCGGGGGCGCGGGGCGGCAGTCGCGGCCTGATGCCGGTGGTATCATGACGCCAAGGCGGCATAAGAGCGGCCATCTTCCATATGAATGATGCGATCGGCGAACGGCACGATGCGCGGATCGTGCGTCACCACCAACACGCCGCGCGACGGATCCTTGGCGATGTCAGCCAGGATCGTCATGATGGCATGGCCGTTTTCGCTGTCCAATGCCCCAGTGGGTTCGTCGGCCAGGATGGCGGTGGCTCCGCCCACGATGGCTCGGGCGATTGCGACGCGCTGTTGCTCGCCGCCACTCAGTTCCCCAGGAAACGCATTCATTTTGTGGGGCAATCCGACCGTCGCCAGCACATCTTGAGCCTTGGCGATGGCGCTCTTGGCTGGCGCGCCCCGGATATCCAACGCCAGCCGGACATTATCCAGCGCCGTCAGCGTCGGAAATAAATGATAGGACTGAAAGACAAACCCGATATGATCGCGCCGGAGTTTCGCCAAGTCTTTGGGCCGGGCGTCGGTGGTGGACTGGCCATGGACACGAACGGTTCCCGAGTCCGGCGTCAGCATGCAGCCGAGCACCGATAACAGCGTGGTCTTGCCGCTGCCCGACGGTCCCATCAGCAGAATCAGCTCGCCGCAGGCCAATGTCAGGCTCACGCCCCTCAAGGCCTGTATTTGGCTCGCTCCCTTGCCCAGGACTTTCACGATGTCGACGGCTTGAATGACGGGTTCGGTCATTGGGTAAAGGCCCTCGCGGGATCGATCCGCATGACTTGGATGATGGCGGAAAAGGCCGAGACGATGCACATGACCACCGTGAGCAAAAACAAGCCCACGGTCAGCTCTGGCGTCATCACGATCGGTAGCGCCGTTTCAGCGGTGAGTTGGACGATGACGATTGCAACGCCCGCCGCCAAAGTAAATCCGATCACCGCACTGAGCAGCGCTTGCCACAGGATAACTTTATAAATATAGGTGTTCGACGACCCGATGGCGCGTAAGGTGGCGAATTCAGCCAGATGATCTCTGGTACTGGAATACAATGTTTGAGCCACAATCACCGTACCAACGATCGCGCCTAGCAATGCGCCGACGAATAGCGCCGCCCCGGCACCAGTCCCAAACAGCCAAAAGGCTCGACTACGGTTTCGGAATTCATCGGGGGTTAGAACTTCAATTTTGGAAATACGGGCTTGTAGTTGTTGACGAATGCGGATCAGATCGGCATCTTTAGAGACGTGTAACAGAAAATATGAGACTCGGCTCTTGGACGTTCCCACGTAAATTTGTGCCGGATCCAACGATGTGAAGACATAGGGGGTTGTCGTAAATGACCGAATCCCGCTAGTAATGGCCATGACCTGTGCCTTCTGTTCGCGGATTTCGGTGGTATCGCCAATCCCAGTGATACCCAGCCTCGCGAAATAGGTGCGATCGATGGCGACAGCGTGGGGAGCTGAAAGGGCGGCAAGACTGCCTTCGACGAAGTTCCAGGGATGCAACCCCGCGCCATCTCCATCAGAGCCGATGATGAACACCGGGGTTGTACCGCCATTCGGCACCGTCCATTGGGTAAATCCGATCAGGATCGGAATGGCTTCGACCACGCCTTGAACCGATAAGGCGTGTTCCCGATCATGTTCATCCAACAAAGACGGATCTTCGAAGCACTTGGTACCCAACGGCACGATCCAAAGATCGGCGGGGGCGTGATCGATCATGGTCGTCACCATGCGCTCGAAACTCAGATAGAGTCCCGATTGAATGATGACGAGAACAATCGAAAAGACGATCCCGATCACCGTCGCAACGAAACGGAGTCGATCCTGGAACAGATTTCGGAACGCGAGTCTGAAGGTCAACGACATTGCGGGTCCAATCGTGGCGGGTTCGCGCCGCTCTCGTGTGGGATCGTCCGGACGGGTTGCAGGTCTTCGCCGATCAATCGCGCACTGAATCGGCCCATACGCAGGAGCATGGCCGCCGACCACGCTAACAACAACGTACCACTGAAGACGATCACGGCCTTGGCGATGGCAAACAACGCCAAGCCCAGCAAGGTGTATTGTAGCCAAACGACGAATAGGTAATGCAGAAGATACATGCCAAAGGCGTTCTTCGATACCGGATCGAGCATCCGAGATCGAGCCGCCCCAAAGCGCAGGCAACTGGCGATCAAGCCAAAGCAGCCCCAAGTGCAAGACAGAGCAAAGCTGATGGCGACGGACAGTTGAAGGATCAAGGGCGCAGGGGCAACGGCGTCCAGGGTCAAGGAGGTCAACCCCATCCAAAGGATGAAGGACAAGGTTGCGCCCACCAACCAGACGCCCCAGCGTCGCGCCAATGATCCTCGAACCGCGAGCAGTCCGCGCTCAAGGCCATAGGCCCCGACGCCCAAGCCCGCAAAGTAAAAGACCGCATAAAGCAGAGGTCGGCAGAACTGGAATGCGAAAGGGCCATATTCAGACCAATGCCAAGGCGTAAAGGCCAGCGCCAGCGGGACATAGGCGAGGATGGCGGCAAGAGCCAGCCCCATAAAGTATCGACCGGGGTGACGATCGGCGGTTGATGACAAAGAGCCGAGAAAAACAACGGCATGGGGAGCCAGATGATGCACTCCAACCGCGATAAAGGTCAAAGCCAGGAGTTGCCATAAAAACCACATGGGCCCATTCGGCCAAAAGGGCAAAGCAAGGAGGTGCTGCCCATAAGCGATGAGGCTCGGATCAACGGCGGTCACCCGGTAAACCGGATAAAGTGCCAGCGGCATTACCACCATCAGGGCAAATACGAACGGCACCCCCAACCGGAGCAGTCGGTCACCCAAAAACTTCCGGCTTCGTTTGCGGGCCAGACTGGGCCAAGTGAACAGCGCCGACAGAAAAAACATCAAGGACATCAGGTAGACATCCTGCCAGGCGCAAAAGATGTCGAAACCGGCCCACCGTTCGCCATCAACAATGGGAAAAGCGCGCCACTCATAGGGCGATTGATCAAAAGGAAATGCCGATGAACCCAAAAAGCTAAGGTAGGCCAACACCGAATGAAAGGCAATCACGATGATGATAACAAGTCCTCTGAGATTTTTAAGGGCGTTACTTGAGTTGATATTGATATTGGCTTCAACTGACGAAACAGTCTCATGCCGTTGGTCCGGGCCGTAGCCTTGGCTTCGCGCACATGAGCACGCGGGGCTGTGGTCGCAGCCCGAGGGCCGGCACTGTGTCACTGTAGGACTTGCCGCTATCAGGTGGCCGTTATGTTCCAGGTCGGAACTCCTCATCGCTCCGGGCCGAAATAACCGTAGAGCTTTTGAAAATTATGATGTTGGCGCTTTTAACAAAGGGCCGGCCACAAGGGCAGACTCGGATTCTACTCATATCGATCACCAATGATCTAATTTTAGTCTATGAAGACGGCTATGGTCTTTCTCCACCTTAATGGAACACCATCAAGACCCGATGGGTATGAGTAATTTCCGGGTCTAGCGCACTGCCGGATTCTTGCAGTTAACTCTCAATGGTTGGGTCGCTGTCCTCTGAATCCTTTATCACAAACTATAGGTATAGATGCACGTCCCAGTAGTAAATAAACGTGGACAGAGAAGGTCTGATCTAGTCTATAATGCCGAAAATCATCGGTAACGTCAGTATGGGGGAATATAATGGACCATGCAGGCTTTCAGTTTATCGTACAGCGCGGACGTTCGTTGTTCGGCGCCTTTCAAGGATCCCCCCTGCTAGGGCGGATGTTGGGTCACAAAACCGCGCGGTCTGTCGAGCAAACCAGCGATACCGTAACTCGAATGACCGATCTCTTGCAGTTAGCCCTGGCGCTCTCTCCCCGTGGCAATGAGGGCAGTCTTAATGGGGGACCATCAAGGCTCGAGGGTATCAATGGCCTTTCATCCCCCCCTTCGCCGACTCACCACAACGGCAACGGCGATGATAACGCTCTGAACCGATGATGCTATCCCGTTGTCAAGCGACAGCAGTGATACCGGCGAGCTATAACGATGACACACTGCCGGTATCGGGCCGCGACGAC
Organism: uncultured Rhodospirillales bacterium; assembly: GCA_903920145.1. Classification (GTDB taxonomy): domain Bacteria; phylum Pseudomonadota; class Alphaproteobacteria; order Azospirillales; family Azospirillaceae; genus BOG-933. The sequence continues at coordinate 86 of CAIXKV010000146.1, read as the reverse complement.
GGCCCCGCGCGCCCATGCGCGCGAAGCCAAGGGCGCGGATGCGCCCGCCCGGCGTCTGAGGGCAGCCTTGATGAGTCAACATCAAG
>CAIXKV010000145.1 GCA_903920145.1 uncultured Rhodospirillales bacterium | reverse complement strand
GCTGCCCTCAGACGCCGGGCGGGCGCATCCGCGCCCCCTAGAGTCCACACACTGGGGCTTCGCGTCCACGAGGACGCGGGGCCGCCGTCGCGGCCCGAGGACCGGCGATGTGTCAGTATCAGGGCTCGCCGGTATGATACCATCAAGGCTTGGTGGTGTGACGGACAGCAACAGACAGAAAGAGACGGGCATCAACAATGGAATACAGGCAATTCCTCGTGGTGACGTTTTTGGCGGCGCTGTTGGTGCTGGGGGGGGTGCGACTGGCGGACGCCGAGGATGCTCCGGCTAAACCGAATGAGGTCCATGCCGGCGGTGAGATGTCACACAATCAAAAACCAAAACAGAAAGCTCGCCCTAAAAAACCGGATCGGACAAAAGATTGTCAGTATGATCGAAGTGAAGAATTAACCATTGACGATAGAAAAATTACTTTAAGTCAAGAAACGATCAAGGCAATTATGACTGGTCGTGAAGAAGAGCAAGACGGGTATAATTTTAATGCTGATACTGTTCTTTTGATATTTAGAGTGCGTGATCCGGATGGTAACTGGTACACGGGGAATCTGACTCGCCTGGGCAGCGAGGGCTGCATTTTCTATTATATTGGCCAATTGGTCCCCCATGAGGGAGAGCCACCTCTCTGATGCTCGGCCTTGATGAAATTAGCGGGTTTTTTCTGTTGCTTTATCTTTCCTGAAGTTGTCGAGCCGATGCGTAACCCGTCCCTTGCGTCAAGGCCGGTTCGATGATAGATGTTGGCGACGGCGTGCTGGCGCGCTTTGGGTGTGGTCTTCGCACTCGTCGGCGCTGGGGCCCCATAGCTCAGTTGGATAGAGCACGCGCCTTCTAAGCGCGGGGTCGCAGGTTCGAATCCTGCTGGGGTCGCCATCGTTTCCATCCGCTGTATTCTGTTCCGTTGTATTTTGTTTTGAGGTCGAGGACGCGGCACGCTTTGGCGAGTGTCGGGGCGGGGTTCCCTTGGCGTGTTTTACACCATCGATGCTCCTGGGCCTTTACCACGCGGTATGGTTGCGGCGGCGGTGGTGGCTGGATTGGCGGGCGGGGGTGGTGTGTCGGGCCGCGTGATAGGGGACTGACCGGGCTTCGTGGGCCTCGAAATTGGCGGTTAGGCGGGCGGCTAGGGCTCGGTCCCGGATGAAGAGGACATTCTCCGCGTTCCGGCGTTGAGCTGAGACGCTCCAGTTAAAAGAGCCGTCGATCACCGAAGCACCGTCAAGGATGGCTATTTTGTTGTGAGCAATTCCGGAAACGCTGGTGTCGACGACAACCGGGATGCCGTTATGGACCATATCTGCGGCACCCGAATAGCGGGAGATTCGCCGGTCTAAAACCACTTTGACTACTACGCCTCGCGCGTGGGCTGCGACTAGCGCCCGGATCAAATCGGGACTGGTCAGTTCATATTGCTGAATCAGAAGGGATTGCCGGGCGGTGGCCAGGATTTCGATGATCCAGTCGGTACAGTTTTGTCCGGGCGTCAGGCAAACCTCGACCTCTGCCGCGCGGGCGTTGACGGAAGCCGACAGGATAACTGCGAGTATGCAGGTTCGAAGACGTCTGGAAATAAGAGCCATGATCGGCCTCATACGCTTTAGAGGCCTGCTCTGTATCACGGCCAAGACGCCCGTGGGGTGATGGACGTCACCGATCCGCCGGCGGCCATGGGGCGGGGGACGGCAGAGTATTGGCTCTGAGGCTGCGACGGTCCCGCTTGGCACCCGAGAGGCTCGAGAGTTTACGCCAAGCGTCGCGGTGTGATCAGGTCAACCAGGGTGCCGGTTTGAGGGGCCAGCTCACGCCAATCCCGGATCCGAAAAGTCAGAATGGCGAGAGCGCCGGTTGGGTATTTCTGGGCCAGTGCCGCCAAGGCGTCCGGGGTGCCGGTTGCCGCCATTGTCATGGTGAAATCCTGAATGTCTGGATTATGAGAAACCAGCATTCCGCATTCCGCCTGTGCGGGCAAGGCTTGGGCTACCGTCAGCAGCGAGCGCCAACCCCGAAGATACAGCTCGGGATATTCGCTGATGGTTGGCTGCTGTTCGATCTCGGCTAGCACCCGCGCCATAGTTTCGGCGGCCCGTCGCGCGGGTGAGCAGGAGATATGATCTGGGACTAAGCCGCTCTCGTGGAGATGCTGTCCGAGACGGGTGGCAGCGATTTGGCCGCGTGGCGCCAAGGGGCGAGCGCGATCAGGCAGGGCGCCGTCGTCCCACGCTGATTTTGCATGCCGCAGAAGCAGGAGAGTTTTCATGCTGTTGGCCGACTCCAGAGTCGCCCCATGCGGCGGACAGTCCGACGATCGGGACGGGATAAAGGTCAATAAGGCTCGATGCTATCACAGTTCAGAATTGTTTTTTTGATCCGGGGCATGATCCTTGATTGGCTTCAGGAGCAAGGCCAATTTAAAGAGTGGTTCGGTTTTTCCAAAAAGAAAAGGATGCCGTACCGATGGAGGCTCGCGATGATGCCCGATCGGAGCGAGGGGAAAGAAGGCCATCAGCCTTCGGAATCCTTGCGCGAATTTCTCGAAGCCTTTCGGTCGGAGGGGGATGGAGCTTTGGGGCGGCCTCCTGCGACGGAGGGATACTTAGGATTTCATGAAAATTGGAGAGACTCTCGCCCCATCGGTCGCGGCCACAGTGCCCGTGACTGGCGGCAGGAGTGGGCCGTTCAGCACCGCCCGCCCATGCGGGAGTCCCGGAGCTGGAAGGCGTTGTGGCTCGGTTTGGCGTTGGTGGCGGCGGTGGTGTTGTCGGTCTATGGCGTGTGGCGGATTGACCAGCGCGTTCATCAAGGCGTCGTTCCCCCCGAACTGACGGCGGAACACACCATTCCAGTCATTCACTGGGGCGGTCAGTGAGGATCGCTCGGTGGTGGTGTTTTGTCAGGCATTCGCTAGAATAGCCCCACCAGAAGGGCCGTTCGGCCCAGCAGGCTGGGGCAGGGGGATGCGGGGCGATGACACCATCCAAGACCGACGAAATTCGAGCCGCCGCCGAGTCCCGAGCCGCCACATTGGCCTCGATCGAGACCGGCGTGCATATGCTGGCGGCGGCGCTTCATCAATTGATTGCTGCCGATACCAAACTCAGCCGGTTGGCGCCGGTCTTGGGGCGGCGTCTCCATGAAGACCAGCGCGAGGTTGGCGAGTTCATCGCCGAACATCTAGACAAGTACTTGCCCTTAGACCGCCGGGAGCCCCCCGCCGACGGTGTCCGCCCCCTGCCAACCCGAGTCACGTCGGCCCGAACATTGGAATCGTCCGCCTCCCGCTGATCCGTTTGTGTCCTCCCTGGGAGCGCGGGCGTTTCGCCCGCTTTTTCCTTTTAAAAGAGAACTCATACCGGCGAGCCCTGATACTGACACATCGCCGGTATCGGGCCGCGACGGCGGCCCCGCGCGCCCATGCGCGCGAAGCCAAGGGCGCGGATGCGCCCGCCCGGCGTCTGAGGGCAGCCTTGATGAGTCACCATCAAGGCTC
>CAIXKV010000144.1 GCA_903920145.1 uncultured Rhodospirillales bacterium | reverse complement strand
GCCTTGATGGTGACTCATCAAGGCTGCCCTCAGACGCCGGGCGGGCGCATCCGCGCCCTTGGCTTCGCGTCCACGAGGACGCGGGGCCACCGTCGCGGCCCGATACCGGCGATGTGTCAGTATCAGGGCTCGCCGGTATCAAAGGGCCGAGGCCCTTTGCGGGTACGGGCGGAGGCCACGAGAAGTCTCTCCCCCCAAAGCCCCCTTTCCTTCAGACGGATCGACGTCAGGGGCGAATCTCGGCCAACGCCGTCACCACCTCCGCCATCTCATCCTGCCGTCCGATCGTGATTCGCAAGCAATGAGGCAACCGATAGGCACCCATCTGCCGAACCAGAATTCCCCGTCCTTTCAGAGCCAGACGAATCGCTTCGGCATCCCCCCAAGGCGAGAAATCCACCAGGACGAAGTTGCCGACGCTGGGGAATACCGACAAGCCGAGAGCTTGAAGACGCTCCACGAACCAAGTCCGGCATTCCTGATTGTGACGCCGAGCCGCTTCGACAAAGGCCTCGTCTTCCAGGGCCGCGAGACCGGCGGCTTGGGCCGGAGCCCCGACATTAAAGGGACCGCGTACCCGATGCAGCACATCGGCCACCGCTGGCGGCGCCAAACACCAACCGAGTCGAAGAGCCGCTAGGGCATAAATTTTCGAAAAGGTCCGGGTCATCACCACAGTATCGAAATCCCGGACCAGATCCTCGCCAGCCGTATAATCCTCGGCAGTGACAAACTCGGCATAGGCGGAATCGATCACCAACAGGACGGAATCAGGCAAACCGGCACGCAAGCGCCGCAGTTCCGTTCCCGACACATAGCTTCCCGTCGGGTTATTGGGGTTGGCCAGGAACAAGATACGGGTGCGCGGTGTCACCGCTGCCAGCAACGCATCAACATCAGCGGTCAGGTTGGTTTCAGGGGCCGTCACCGGAGTCGCCCCCACCGCCCGAGCGGCGATGGGGTACATCAGGAACCCATGGGCCGAAAACAGCACCTCGTCGCCGGGGCCGGCATAGCTGCGGGTCAGCAAAGCCAGCAATTCGTCAGAACCGGCGCCACAAACAATCTGCCGGGGCTCGACATCCAAACGACGGGCCAGCGCCGTCGTCAAAGCCGTCGAGCCGCCATCGGGATAACGGTGCAGGTCGTCGGCCAAAGCGCGGTAGGCCGCAGCGGCGCGCGGGCTAGGACCAAGGGCGCCCTCGTTGGAAGCGAGGCGAATCAGCCGGGTGGCGCCCTCGGCTTGGGCTTCACCGCCGATATAGGGCGCAATCTCGAGAATCCCCGGACGGGGCAAAAGTGCGGACATGGGACTCAGATTCCTGATGCTGCGGACAAGGGCTCTTATACCATCGGGCCTTGAGGGTGACTCATCCAGGCTGCCCTCAGACGCCGGGCGGGCGCATCCGCGCCCCCCCTAAAGTCACACGGGGGCTTCGCGCCATGGGGCGCGCGGCGGTGGTCGCCGCCGATACCAACGGCACGGATCATTGTCTAGGGCCGTTGGTATTACCGCAAGCAATCGGCGGGAGCAACGACCACCGATAGGAAGCCGAAGCCATCTCTTTCCACTTGCCCTCAACAGCCTTGTTGGGCAAAGTGCCGGGGCGGTCGCGTGGGCCTGTAGTTCAGTGGTTAGAACCCGCCGCTCATAACGGTGTTGTCGCAGGTTCGAATCCTGCCGGGCCCACCACCTTTTTGTGCGCCTTTGGCTCCCTATTGGTGGTAGCGCGCTGTCTTCGGGAATTCGGTGTCGTTCAGGGAGGGCTCGCGGTGTTGCGCGTGACGGTAACCCGAGAAAGCAGCACCGAAATCGAACCCATCGGTGAAGTGATCATCGGCCAATGCGCCGACGCCGAGCCGCGCGGCGGATATGCCGCCTGGGTTCACGAGCCTCCTTCGCCTCTTTCAGACGGGATTGACGCCTTTTTTACCGTGCGTGGCCGCGAACGCTATCAACCGACCATGGCGTTGGTGGCTTCGGTGTTCGCGGCATGGTGCGAGGGTCGAATCGACGAAGTGGGGGACGACGTCCGCCTGGCCCTTTTAAACACCGCCAGCCCACTCCCACCGCCTGCCAAACCGGCCCTGACGATCCAGGAGCTGCGGGAGACGCTGGCACAGATTGCCGCCGGCACCGGACCGCGCGCCGACGCCGCCGCAGCGGCAACCGAACTTTTGGGGAATGTCTTGTTCCTGGCCCACAGCATCATCCACGCTGGCCCGCCGCCGGCCCCTTAACGCTTTTTTACTGAAACCACCCGCGATGCTGCTCGAACGGCCATAGGCCCGAGCGATAAAGCAACTCGCCGGAGATCACGCCGATTGCCACCCCGGTCAACTCGCTGATCTCTAGATACGGGCTAAGCACCGTTGCCCCTGCCAGCACTCCGACCCCCAACGCGAACAGATGGTCGGGTTCCAGGTGGAGGATTTCACCCACTGGCAATGCCTCCTCGGGGCCTCCCGCCAACGCGGGAGTCGCGGAAAATAGCGACAAACCCAGCCCTAGGCACAACAAATGCCGCCGCATGCTTTTGCCCTCCTCAACCACTCCCGCTTCGCCCTGCCCCGGCCCCCCGTGCCATACTGGACAGACACACGAACCTTACGAGTCCCAGCACCCTGCCACACCATTATCAGCGGTGTCCACGGCCTTGCTGCCGGGGAATAGGCGCCGGTCTCTCTACGCCGACGCGCAGAGCGGTCAATCCATAGCCAAATCGGGAGCGGGCTGCGATCCGCACGCACACCGTTGCCGCTTTCTTTGGTTTCGCCAGGCTGGTATCGTAAAGACGTCGGGTTGCTGGCCTCGTTGCGCCCGATCGCGCCCAAAGGAACCGGCGGGGAAATAGGAATATGGCGCTGCCTTTGGATCAGCAACAAATGCGAAAAGTGCAGTTGGTTCTTCAAATGGCGAAGAAACTGCAACAGGATATTCGTACCTTACAACGATGCCAGGATGAAAAACCACCAAAGACATTCTATGATTTTTGTCAAATTAGAAATCGACACAACGAAATTCAAGGATTGGTTTTCATTATAAGAGATAAAATGTCTGATATCAGCGACCTTCTTCCACCCAAGATGACCAGTTGGCTGATGCAGGCAAAGTTAAAGGCGATCACGATCTTTGTGGAGTTAAGTTTAGAATTTGTTAAGAACCCTCCCCTAACTCTAACAGGGTCACTCACAGCCCGTGACGTGCTCGAGAATGAAAAAAAGAATTTTACGGATGCTAAAATATTTTTCGATAAAATGTTGCTTGAGCAGGCTGTTGACGATAAAATGGCTGATCAGCTTGATCGAACACTCGGGATGATCGAAGAAACTGTTGGCATTATTGATAAGCTTCTGTCAAAAAGCCAGAATCACCTTGAAGAGTTCGCCTAGCTATTGGTTGCGAACATGTTGACTGGAGTCTCTTGATGGTTGGAAAGTTCGTGGGCGATATCAGCCCGTCTCAAACATGGCAGGGCCTGGAGGCCGACCCGACGGCGGTATTGGTGGATGTCAGAACGCGGGCGGAATGGGCCTATGTTGGCGGCCCGGATTTATCCGCTCTGAACCGCCCGGTCATTCAGGTCGAATGGCAACAGTTTCCTTCGGGCACCCGCAACCCGAAGTTTGCCGAAGACGTGGCGGCCAAGGGAATTCGCCCTGAACATCCCGTCTATTTGATCTGTCGTAGTGGCGTGCGCTCGCGAGCGGCTGCCGAAGTGTTGGCGGGATTAGGATACACCACCTACAATGTTACCGATGGCTTCGAGGGGCAAATGGACGCTCAAGGCCACCGTGGCGCCTTGAACGGTTGGAAAGTGGCGCAACTGCCCTGGAAGCAGGGCTAAACGCGTGTCCTCTCCCGCTTTCACCCGCAAAGGCCGGTTCCTTTTGGTGCGGTGCGAGCGTTTTCCGATCCAGGGGGAGTTCCGCATTGCACGCGGCAGCAAGACCGAGGCTGTCGTGGTGGTTGCGGAAATTCATGATGGTGGCGCTGTAGGACGCGGTGAAGCCGTTCCTTACGCCCGATATGGCGAAACTCCCGAGGCGGTGGTCGCAACTCTAGAGGGTGCGGCTGCTGCCGTGGCCGATGGGCTGGATCGGAACACATTGGCGGGTCTCTTGCCGGCAGGGGCGGCCCGCAACGCTCTCGACTGTGCCTTATGGGATCTGGAGGCCAAACAAACCGGCCAGCCCGTCTGGCAACGGGCGGGGTTGGCGTCACCGCCTCAGCCGGTGGCGACCGCCTTCACCCTCAGTCTCGGCACTCCCGAAGACATGGCCGACGCGGCCCGTGCCGCTTGTTGGCGTCCGCTGCTGAAGCTCAAGCTCGACGGAGAAGGAGTTTTGGAACGAGTCCGGGCGGTGCGGATGGCTGCGCCCCAATCCCGCCTGATCGCCGACGCTAACGAAGCTTGGACCCTCAACCAGTTGAACCGATACGCCCCAGACTTGGCGGCATTGGGAGTTATACTGATCGAGCAGCCCTTACCCGCCGCCGATGATGATCGATTACCGACGACTCCGGGGCCCGTGCCGCTGGCTGCCGATGAATCCTGTCACGGTCGGGACAGTCTGGATCGGTTGGTGGGGCGCTACCAACTGGTTAATATCAAACTCGATAAAACCGGAGGTTTGACCGAAGCCTTGGGACTTAAGGCCGCCGCCGAAGCCGCCGGGTTTGGCATTATGGTAGGCTGCATGGTGGCAACGTCCCTCGCCATGGCTCCGGCTTTGCTGGTGGCGCAAAATGCGGCAGTGGTCGATCTGGACGGGCCCTTGTTGCTGGCCACCGACCGCTCTCCGGGCCTGCGTTATGAGGGGGCCCTGGTCCACCCCCCTGAGCCGGCTCTGTGGGGGTGAGTCCGACGATCGCCCCGTTAAGATCGCCCCATTAGGAAAGGAAACGCCTGATGTCGTCTGCCCCTATTTCTGCAGAACGTGTCTCGGTCATTACCGGCGCCACCTCCGGGATTGGCCGGATTGCCGCCGCCGGTCTGGCCCGTCGTGGCGACAGGGTCATTCTGATCGGTCGCGATCCGGCACGGGGACAGGCAAGTCTGGCGCAACTGACCGCCGAAACCGGCAATCCCGGCCTCTCGTTCATAGCCGCCGATCTGTCGTCCATGGCTGAGGTTCGGCGGCTGGCTGACCGTCTCCGGGCCGATCACCCCCGGATCGACCTTTTGGTCAATAATGCTGGCGCCCTGTTCCAGCTTCGGCAAGAAAGCGCCGAGGGCCTGGAGTTAACCTTTGCCCTCAATCATCTGGCCTATTTCCTGCTGTCCGACCTACTGCTTGAACCGCTCCGCCAATCCGGCGCCGGGCGGGTGGTTAATGTTGCCTCGACCGCTCACCGGGGTGCCAACCTGGACTTCGATGACCTGCAAACCACGCGAGGCTATAGCGGTTGGCGGGCTTACCAACGCTCGAAGCTCGCCAATATCCTGTTCACGCGAGCCTTTGCCCAACGATACGCCGCCTCCGGCATCGTCACCGCCTGCCTTCACCCCGGCTTCGTGGCAACACGGTTCGGAGATGCCAATGGCGGCCTGTTCGCGCTGGCGCTTGGCGCCGCCAAGCGGCTGTTTGCTGAATCGGCAGAGACCGGCGGCCAACGCCTTTTGTTTCTGGCCACCACGCCCACCTTGGAGCCGGGCGGTTACTATGCCAAAAACGCCCTGACCAACCCCTCTGCGGCAGCCCGCTCCGAAGCCTCCGCCGAACGCCTGTGGCAGATCAGCCTAGACCTCACCCACCCTTGGCGCGAGGAGCTGGGGGGCTGAGACAACGGCCCTAGACAATGATCCGTCTATCGGCGGCGACCGCCGCCGCGCGCCCCATGGCGCGAAGCCAAGGGCGCGGAGGCGCCCGCCCGGCGTTCTTTAGTTCGGAGTGCTGCTGTCAGGCTCTTTTCGCGGGTTCCAAGGGTCCGCGACCCTTGGCGGGGGCGCAGGGGGCTGGCCCCCTGCGTCCGTGCCGGATCGCAAGCCCTTGTAATTTTGCCGCCGTTATCCCACCCGTGCCTTTGTCCGGGCTCATGGTTCTTTTCGGGGTCGGCACCGCGCCGTTGCCGGCGGGCCGCCCCATGATGCGGTCGGAGTTGGCCTTGCCATGTAT